>JAFAVZ010000443.1 GCA_019242175.1 Acidobacteriota bacterium | reverse complement strand
CCGCGTCACGTCAGCAGCTCAGCGGAGTCCCCGCTATTGGGAGATCGTCGCCGACCTCGAGCTCGTCGCGCAAAGCAAAACGTAGGGCCGGCTCTCCAGCCGGCCCCATATCGACGCTGGGCCGGCTGGAGAGCCGGCCCTACACTTTTCTTACTTCTTGAGCAGACCCGCCACGTACGAATCCAACGTCTTTCCCTCTTCGCCTGGATCCACGAGCACGCCATTCACGAGGTAGCTGGGCGTCGCGCGGATGTCGCCTGACAGCGCGGTCGCGGCGCCTTTCATGATCTGCGACTGGAGCTCGGCGGACGCGATGTCGGCGTCGTACTTGGCCAGATCGAGCTCGTGATCCTGCGCGAAGTTGCGGCAGAAATCGTCGATCGTAAACGCGCTCAGCTGGCTCTGGTTCGAATAGATCTGCTGTTTGAAATCCCAGAACACTTCCGGCTTCTGTTTGTAGATCGCGCGGCCGGCCACGGCGGCGGTGAAGGCCCAGGGATGGGCGTTGATGAGCGGCAGGTCGTAGCGGATGTAGCGCACCTGGTCGCCGTGCTTCTCGAGGATCGGATCGAGGTAGTGCGCGGCGTGTTTGCAGGATGGGCACTCGAAGTCGGAGAACTCGATCACGGTCACGGCCGGATTCGAGGCGCCTTTCGTAGGGGAGACGGGGAGGTACGGCGCGAACGCCTTCAGGCGGATCGAAGCCGCGCTTTCCGTGGCCGGGTTGAAGTGGCCGAGGAAGAAGAATTTGGCGTCCTGATCGACTTCGCCTTCGAGGGGGAACTTGCCGCGCTCGGTCGTCTGATTCATCACCACGCGATAGAGGTTGTCGCGCGTCTTCGTCCGGTCGACGACCGGCTCGTAGTTCTGCTGCATGTTCTTCCAGGTGAACTCTTTGAGGCGGGCTTCGATCGTCTTCGCCTCGACGTCGTCGAGGAACCAGGGGACACCGAGGTAGAAGCCGCCCTGGGCGGAGAGGATCGCGACGTACATGCCCTCGCACGACTGGCGCTCGCTCTCGATCTTGTAGACCTTCGACGTGAAATTCGGCGGCAGCTTGTGCTGCATGTCGTTCGTCGTGATCTTCGTCTCCACGCTGCAGACCGGGAGCGCGTCTTTGACGAGCTTGTCGAGCTTCTCCGCCGCGGGGTCGGGCGCGGGGGCCGGTTTCGGCGGATCCGCGGCGAACACGGCCGTGGCGAAGAGTGCGGTGGCAAGCGCGAGGGTGATTTTCATGCCCGTAGGAAACGACATCCTCGTTTCTCCCTATTTCTTCAGCGCTCTCGATTTAGGCGCCTCGGGCGCCCTTCGATGCAAACAAAAAGACGCGATGCGTTGCCGCATCGCGTCCGGGAGTGTAGCGAGAAAGACCGGTCAGTTGTTCGCCGGGGCCGAGCTGATGTTCTCGATCGCCTGGCCGACCTTGTCGTCCTTGTTCTCCTTGGCCAGATCGCCGATGGAGACGATGCCGACCAGCTCGTCATTCGCGCCGACGACCGGCACGCGCCGGATCTGGGCGCTGCCCATCATGCGCAGCACTTCGTCGACGGCCGTGTCTTCGCGAACGGTTTTTACGCCGCGGCTCATCGCCTCGCTCACGCGCGCCGTCGTGCAGTCTTTCCCTTCGGCTACGAGGCGTACGACGATGTCGCGGTCGGTGATTACACCGACGACCTTGTTGCCATCGACGACCGGCACCACGCCGGCATCTTCGCTGGCCATGATGGCCGCGGCGTCGCGCACCGAATCGCTTTCCGAAACCGTGCGCGGATTGCTCGTCATCACGTCACGGATGAGTTGGTTCTTCGCCATGTGTCCTCCTTCGAGTCACCCCGAAGAAGAGCAAGGGGCATACCTCTCTACCGCCCTGCGACGCGCCGCCGTCCGAGGCTCGCCAGCAGGATCTCGTTCCAGTTATTCGCGCCGTGACGATCGTTCTGGACCGGCGTGACGGAAGACGTGAGCCGCATCGCCCGCGCGACCGGCTGCAGCTTGTGAATCATCAGATGGACGGTCGCGCGGGCGCCCGAAGCGAGCTGGCCGAGGGAGCATTCGAGGCGCCAGTTGGGCGGAGGATTGGGGGAGCCGGGGTACTGCGTCAACACCGGAGCGTCCCACGTGCCCTGCGACGGTTGCACCTACCGCGCATGGCATCCAAGCGCCTTCCATTGACATCCCTTTCGCGAAGGCTGGCGAATGCGCCGAACCTCGTGAGGCTTGGCCACAAACGCAACGGGCCGTGCCCGCCGCCCTAGAAGGAAATGCGGAGACCGGCGGCCAGCGTGAGGTAGCGCGGGCGATAGTGGTAATTGATCCAGTGATACGTACCTTCCACGATCACGCCATAGCGTTTGTTGATCGGGAAGTCGCCGTTCACGCCGGCGCTGAAGCCGTAGTTCGTTTCGGTCGCATCGCGATCGGCCTGGACGACCGTCGGGCCGTTCTCGGAGAGCGGGCCGGCGCCGAACGATCCCTGGGCGCGATAGAGGCCGACGCCGGCGAAGAGGCCGGTCGAGCCAAACGGCTCGGAGAATTTGTAGTTGATGATGGCGTCGACGTGGTCGGTCTTGACGTCGTCGAGGTCGGCGCGGATCTGCGTCTCCTGCGGGTTCACGCCGTTCGTCGCATTGACGCGGAACGCGCCGGCGCCGACGAGCTGGCCGGCCTTCAGCTTGAACTCCGTCCCCGGCTCCAGCTCCACGGCGTAATAGACCTCTTTCACCGAGTTGCCGAATTGCCAGTTGTTCTTGACGCTGATTCCGTTGTTCGTGTCCTGCTCGCTCGCGAGGCGCCGGCTGCCGCCGAGAAGGATGCCGAACTCCGACGTCTGTGCGAACGCCGGAACGGCGGCCAGGAGCGAAAACGCGAGCAAATACGCGGTCTTTTTCATGCGGGTCACTATACGGAAGGCATTCGGGTGATTCAATCGGCGATTCATGCGGTCGTCGCTCCTTGCTGGATACAATGTGCGCGTGCTCGGGAACGCGCTGTCGATCCTTGGACGTGAGGCGGTGCGAATCGTTCTGCCCGCGATTTGCGTCGGTTGCAGGAACGAGCTGCCGTGGTCGGACCGGACGACGTCCTGTTGCGCGCGTTGCTGGCAAACGCTCCCTCGAATCAACGGGACGAAATGCGCCAGCTGCGCCCTTCCGATTCCTGACGGCGAGCGCTGCATCCGTTGCCTCGATGACCCGCTTCCGCTCGACTGGTGCGAGGCGTGGGGCCACTATCGCGGGCCGCTGGAGCGCGTTCTTCACGCGCTGAAGTTCGAGCGCCACGACTTCTACGACGAGCCGCTCGCGCTGCTGCTCGATTCGGTGCTGCCCGACCGCGACTTCGATCTCGTGCTGCCCGTACCGATGGGCCGGGTGAAGGAACGCCGCCGCGGTTACAACCAGGCCGAGCTCCTCGCCCGAGCCCTCGCCGAGCGCCTCGGCATCGAGTGCCATCCGCCGCTGCTCGTGAAACGCGCGGAGCGGGAAGCGCAGTCGAAACTGCGCCGCGCCGCGCGGACGGCGAACGTGCGCGGCGTCTTCGCCGCGTCGCCCCGCGTGAAGGGACGCAAGGTGCTCCTCGTCGACGACATCTGCACGACCGGCGCGACGCTCCGCGCCTGTGCGACGGCGTTGCGCAGGGAAGGTGCGGCACGTGTCTGCGCCGTCGCGGTCGCCAGAGCGTAGACGTCGCAGGAGCGCTTCCGTATTCGAGGCATGCGAACGCTTGTACTCGCACTGCTAGCTGGCGCGACGCTCATGTGCAGCAGGTGACGACGATCACGCACCAGACGGGTCATGACCTGGCGCGCGCCCGCACGTGCGCTAGCGGGCAACGTGTCATTCTGAGCCCCGCAGAGGGCGAAGAATCCGTACCGATCTTGCTCAGCGCTTGAAGGTACGGATCCTTCGGCGTCTTCGCGCCTCAGGATGACACGTCGCAGTTCGGCGTCGTTGAGAGTAGCTGGCGTTCCGGGTGAGGCGTGGTGTCATCCTGAACCGCGACGAGGTGAAGACTCCGTACCTTCGGCCGCCGGGCAAGATCGGTACGAATCCTTCGGCGTCTTCGCGCCTCAGGATGACACATCGCAGTTCGGCGCAGTTTGAGTAGCTGGCGTTCCCAGTCAGGCGTGGTGTCATCCTGAACCGCGAAGACGGTGAAGGATCCGTACCCTTCAGGCGCAGCGCGCGATCGGTACGGATCCTTCGCCGTCTGCGCGGCTCAGGTTGACGCCGTACTAGATGCTCTGCCCTTCGCCCGCGATCGTCATCTGTTCGACGATCGCATCCCATTGCCCCCGTTCGCGCAGCAGTCGTTCCACCAGCTCGCGAAAGGCGCCGCGTCCGCCGAGGCTTGCGAGTTTCCATGAGGCGACACGCAGAACTTCGGGCGCGGCGTCAGCGGGGGCGGCGGCGATCGCGACGCGCGTCATCGGCGCGAGATCGGGCAAGTCATCCCCCACATACAAGACCTCGGCGAGCGTGACGCCGAGTCTCTCGGCGACCTGCTGCGTCTCGGCGAGCTTGTTCGCGGCGCCTTGGTGCAGCTCCGTGATGCCGAGCTCGCGCGCGCGGCGTTCGAGGGCGGGGGAGCGGCGCGACGTGATGAGCGCGACGGTGATGCCCGACTTCTGCGCGAGTTTCACGGCGAGACCGTCGCGGACGTGGAACTCCTTCACCTCGTTCTTCTCGCCGGCGTAGATGATGCGGCCGTCGGTCCAGACGCCGTCGACGTCGCTGACGATGAGGCGGATGTTCGCGGCGTTGGCCATCAGTGCCGGAAGTGCCGTTCGCCGGTGAAGACCATGATGAGCTTGCGCTCGTTCGCGGCGGCGATGACTTCCGCGTCGCGCACGGAGCCGCCCGGCTGGATGACCGCGCGGACGCCGGCGTCGGCGAGGATGTCGAGGCCGTCGCGGAATGGAAAGAAGGCATCGGACGCGGCGAACGAGTCCTGCGTCGGCATGAGCGCCTTCATGATCGCGACTTTCGCGGCGTCGACGCGGCTCATCTGGCCGGCGCCGATGCCGACCGAGCGCCGGCTGTTCGTCAACACGATCGCGTTCGACTTCACGTAGGCGCAGACCGTCCACGCGAACGCGAGCTCCTCGAGCTCGGCCGCCGTCGGCTGCCTCTCTGTCACGACCTTCCATTGCTCGCGGTTCGCGATGCGATCCGGCTCCTGCCCCAGGACGCCGCCCGCCGCGCTGCGAAACTCCAGCTCCGGCAAGGTGGCGCTCGACGTCACGAGCCGCAGGTTCTTCTTCTTCGCCAGGAGCGCCAGCGCTTCGTCATCGAAGGACGGCGCGACGATCACTTCGAGAAACAGATCGCCGACCGCTTGCGCGCAAGCGGCGTCGAACGGCCGATTCGCGCCGATGATGCCGCCGAACGCCGAGACCGGATCGGCCTCGATCGCCGCGCGCAACGCATCCGAGGGCGTGTCGCGTTGGGCGACGCCGCACGGGTTCGTGTGCTTGATGATCGCCATCGCCGGGTCGACGAACGCGTTCGCGATGCGCATCGCCGCGTCGAGGTCGAGCAGGTTGTTGTACGACAGCTCTTTCCCTTGCAGTTGCGCGAACGGCTTCGTGCCGCGCGCGACGTAGAACGCCGCCTTCTGCTGCGGATTCTCGCCGTAGCGCAGGTCCTGGAACTTCTCCAGCTCCAGTTGCACGCCGTCGGATTTCGCCAGGAAGCGCGCGATCGTCGCGTCGTACGCGGACGTCTTCTCGAACACGGCCGTCGCACAACGCAAACGGAACGCGTCGCTGATCTCGCCGCTCCCCAATTCGCGCACGAACTCTTCGTAGAGCGATGGATCACAAAGCGGCAGCACGTGCTTGTGATTCTTCGCCGCGGCCCGGAGCATCGACGGTCCGCCGATGTCGATCTGTTCGATGGCTTCGTCGATCGTCACGCCTTCGCGCGCAATCGTCTGCTCGAACGGGTAGAGGTTCACGACCACGAGATCGATCGGTGGGATGCCGAGGCGGGTGACGTCTTCGCGATGCGACTCGTTCTCGCGGTCGTGGAGGATCGCGCCGAACACCTTCGGCGTCAGCGTCTTCACCCGGCCGCCGAGGATTTCGGGAGCGCCGGACCAGGTGGCGATCGGCGTGACGGGCACTCCGGCGTCGGCGAGATGTTTCGCCGTGCCGCCGGTGGAGAGGATCTCCACGCCGCGTTCGCTCAGCGCGCGCGCCAGTTCGAGGATGCCGGTCTTGTCGGAAACGGAGAGGATGGCTCGTTCAATTCGCATTCACAACCAGATTGCCACTGCGCATGGTCGCGGCGCTTCGGACGTCGCCGCCGGCCTCGCGCCAGATGTAGTAGTAGAGGTTCACGAGATCGGTCACGGCGTGGGAGTAGCAGACCGCGGCGACGCCGAATGCGGTCGAGCGGTCGTCGAACTCCGCGCTGGTTCGCCGTTCGCCGAAGCGGAAGTACTCCTCGCCCATCAGCGGATAGAAGCGCGACGTGCGGGCGAACGTCTGGTCCAGATAAGGACCGATGCGGAAGTTCGAGTCGAGGCCGTAGAAGACGGTGGCGAACTTCGGCAGCCGCTTCTCGAAGTACTGCTCGAAGTCGTTGTGCGACTCGTCGAGGCGCGGGTCGTCGTTCGCGATGTGGAATGGATTGTTCGCGTCCGACACGAGGTGCGCGATCAGGCCGAGGCGCTCGACGACGCGGGGCATCGACTCGTTCTTGCGGATCATCGCGATCGTCTGCGCCGTCTCCCGCTCGATCCGCTCCCGCAGTTTTCCCTGCCGCGACAGCACGAAGAAGTGATGCGAGTCCGCGCCTTCTTCCGCTTCCGCACGATCGAGGCCGACCTTGTAGTCGGATTCGAAGTGATCGATGAGCATGCGCAGGTCGGGCGGAGCGAGCTCAGCGCTTTTTTTGGCGATGCGCTCGTTGGAGACACGCGTCCAGGCGTGCGCGGAAAGGGGGAGGAAGAGGAGGATTGCGACGAGGCGTTTCATCGACGTCGCTATGGTAGCAGCGCTCTCCCGTCATCTGGACGCACTCCTCGCTTGCCGTGCCTGCCCGAACGTCGTCGGGCTGCCGGTGACCGGTGCGGTTGCGTCCGCGCGCGTGATGCTCGTCGGCCAGGCGCCCGGTCCGCACGAGGCCGACTCGCGCCGCCCGTTCGCCTACACCGCCGGTAAGCGCCTCTTCACCTGGTTCCGCGACCGCCTCGACGTCTCCGAGGAGCAGTTCCGCGAACGCGTCTACATCGGCGCGGTGATCCGCTGCTTCCCCGGACGCGATCCCAAAGCCGGCGGCGATCGCGTTCCCGACGCCGAAGAGATCGCGCGGTGCGGTGAACATCTCGACCGCGAGATCCGTCTGCTGAAGCCGGAGCTAGTGATCGCCGTCGGCACGCTCGCCTCGACCCAACTCCTCGGCATCAGCCAGCTGAAGGACGCGGTGGGCCGGATGCATCGCGCGAAACGCGCCGGACGCTCGTTCGACGTCGTCGTGCTGCCGCATCCGTCCGGACGCTCGACGTGGTTGAACAAGCCGGAGAATGCGGCCTTGCTCGATCAGTCGCTGCAGTTGATCGCGGCGCACCCGGCGTGGACGTCTGTAATGTAGGGCCGGCTCTCCGGCCGGCCCAGCATTTCATCGATGGCGTTCTCAGCCGCGGTGAGCGGGCGTCTCGCCCGCAGGCAGCGGCACGTCTCGTGCCGCTGCTATGCAGTTGCGGAAGGTGGCCGCCGGGCGAGACGCCCGCGCACCGTTACCGATGCCGTTCTGCGACCTTCCTCGTGAAGTCCATCTCCTCGTACGTCCCGGCGAGCGCGAGGCGCGACTCCCAGATCAGCAGGATGCTCGCGGAGAACATCAGCCCCGAGCCGATGAAGCCGAAGACCAGTGCGACCCAGGCGAACGTCAATCCGAGCAGCGCGACGATGCCGATCGCGACGCTCGTCGTGACGAACATCGCGAGCGCGGCGTAGAACCGGGCGAGCACTTTCTGCAGCATCCGCGCGCGTTGCGCCGAGCGGTCGAGCTGCCGCAGATAGAGCTGCCGTTTGTCATGCGACGCAGCGTCGTTCACCGACTGCTCGAGATCCATGAGCATCTCGCGCACGCGGTCGATCACGCGCGTGAGGCGGGTGGACGTCGTGAGGATGAGCGAGCCGCAGGCGAGGATCAGCACTGCGGGCGTGATCATCGCGGAGAGGACGCCGAGGACCGAGTCGAGGTTGGCGATCGACGACTTCATCGACGGTGCTTCAGGACACGCGCGCGAAGGCATCGCGCGTGAGGTTCTCGTGGCCGTTCTGCGTCACGGCGATGTCGTCCTCGATGCGGATCCCGCCGAACTTGCGGAAGCGATCGACCTTCTCCCAGTTCACGTGCTTCGCGGCGTCAGCCTTCGCCAAATCCGCGAGCAGCGGCTCGATGAAGTAGAGGCCGGGCTCGATCGTGAAGACGTGCGTCGGCTCGACGACGCGCGTCAGGCGCAGGTACGGGTGCCCTTCCGGCTTCGCGATCATCTTCCCGCTCTTGTCGGCCATGAAGCCGCCGACGTCGTGTACCTGTAAACCGATGAAGTGCCCGACGCCGTGGGGCAGGAACGCGCTGCTGATGCGCGTCTGCACGATGCCGTCGGCGTCGAGCTCTTTCACGAACTCGAAGTCTTTCAGGATCTGCGCGACTTTCCGATGCGCCAGCAGGTGCAAGTCGGGATAGTTCACCCCCGGCTTCACCTCGGCCACGATGGCCTGCTGCATCGCGTCCATCGCGCCGATGAGCTGCGCGAATTCGTCCTCGTCTTTGGAGTAGGTGCGCGTGATGTCCGAGGCGTAGCCGTTGAACTGCGCGCCGGCGTCGATGAGGAACGAGTGGCGACGCGTCGGATCGATGCGCTCGCGATCGTGCTGGTAGTAGTGCAGCACCGAGGCGTGCTCGTTGAGGGCGATGATGTTGCCGTACGGCAGCTCTTCTTCCGTCGAGCTCGCGGCGCGGAGATAGGCGAGGTGGATCTCGTATTCCGACTCGCCGGCGCGGAATGCCTTCTCCGCGGCGCGATGGCCGCGCGCGCCGAGCTCGTTCGCGCGGCGCATGCACTCGATCTCGTACTCCGTCTTCCACGCCCGGAGGAAGTGCAGGTGATGCATCAACGCTTCAGGGTTGCCCTGCGAGTCGTATTCGCTGATGACCGCCGTGCGCCCGTTCGTCGGGAAGTACTGCTGCGCATCTTCCGGATTCGGAATGATGTGGACGTCGAAGTGCTCGACCCAGAAGCCGCTCGGCGTTTCGGCCGGCTTGTGCCAGTAGTCGATCGGCTGCCAGTAGATCAGCTGCGGCTTCTGCCCCGGCGTGTAGATGAGGAAGCAGTGCGGATTGTCGACGACCGGCACCCAGGCCTTGAAGTGCGGATTGACCTTGAACGGATACGGCATGTCGTCGAGGAACATGTAGCGCTGTTCGCCCGCATAGATGACAACGTGATCGAAGCCATGTTCCGCAAGGACGAGATCGTGCCGCTCGCGAACGGTGCGGAGGTGGTCGGCGTAGAGCTGCTGAAGGACGGCCATGGCCGGGGAGGATAGCGCAAGCGGCGAGCGGGGGCTCAGACAGAGAGGTGAATGATCTGGCGCGGCTGGACGGATGCGATGGCGTCGTTCAGGCGCGACGAGATGGAGACGATCACGCGATAGTCGAGGCGGCGTGTCTCGATCACGATCACGCCGATCGCATACCGAGAGAACGTCTGTTGGTATTGCATGCGCCGATCTGCAGTGACGAAGACGTCGAACGCCGTCTCGGCCTAACGCAGCAAGTCACCATTTTCCAGTCCGGCCCAGCCTTCTTCCTGCACCGTGCGAACGGAACAATCCGGGAGATCCCGCCGCAGACGGCGCGGCATGTTCTCGTCGAACAGAACTCTTCTCACGCGATTTTCGTTAGCAGCGCGCGGCTGGCCTCTTCCAAGAACGCGATCGCCTGTTCGCGGCTCACGGTCGGGAAATCGTCGAGAAATTCCTCGATCGTCTCGCCGCCTTCGAAGTAGTCCAGCAGCGCCTGTACCGGGACGCGCGTGCCTACGAACACGGGCGTGCCGCCGAGGATGTTCGGATTCGAGTCAACGATCTGCTTCGGGTCCATGCGCGTCAAGCATACGCGATGTAGGGGCCGGCTTCAGCCGGCCCGGACGGGCTGAAGCCCGCCGCTACATTTCCAACAGCAGCCGTTCCCGGCAAGCGCACAGCTGCTTCCACGCGACGCCCTCGTTCACGGTCGCGTCGGTGAGCAGCACCACGTAGTAGCCATCCTTCAGGTCGCACGAGAACACGGACGTCGTCGCGAACTCGAGCTTGAAGCGATCGAGCTTTCCGCTTTTCGTGTCGAGACAAACGTTGCGGAGTTGGGTGAGGAAGATGCCGCTGTACGCGCCGACCACCTTCAGGTCGTTGTCGTCGGCCTCGAACGGACGTTCGGTGAGGACCTCGACCGTCTCGCCTTCCTGGTCGAGAAAGATGGCGCCGAGGGCGCCGTCGGTGGACCTCACGAGGTCCTGAAGAATCCGCCGGAAGAGCATCTCACTCCCACATGACCAGAAACTTGCGAGCCTCCATCGCCTCGGGCGAATCGGGCGCCAGGTCGACGACGCGCTGCAGCGATTTTCGGGCCGTCTCCACGAAGCCGGCCCGTTGCGCGGAAATGCCGAAACGGAGGAGGCCGACGGGCGACGTCGGATTGCGTTGGAGGAAGTCCTTGTACTGCTTGCCCGCGGCGGGCAGATCTCCGCGCCGTTCGAGGAGGATGCCGAGGTAGAGGACGGCGGAGTCGAAGCGGGGATCGATAGCGAGCGCGCGACGCAGCCACGCTTCTGCATCGGCGGCGCGGCCGAGGCCGTCGAGAGCGAGCGCGTCGTGATAGGCGGCCGAGGTGCGCAAGGACGACGACTCGTCTTCGTAGAGCGATTGGAATTCCGACGAGGCGCGCGTCAGCTCGTTCAGCTTCATCCAGGCGATGGCGCGGTTGAAACGCGCCGCAGAAAGCTTCGCGTCCATGTCGATGGTGAGATCGAACGCCGCCACGGCCTTGCGCGCGTCACCGTTCAGCATCAGGGCGAGGCCGCGCAGGTTTTCGGTCTCGGCGGGCGTGCGGCCGGTGGTGCGCACGCCGTCGAGCTGCTGCAACGCGCGTTGGTAGCGGCCGTTGAGGATGTCGTAGAGCGCGCGATCGCAACCGGGATTCGCGGGCGCCGTCGTCGCGAGCAACAGCGCGAGCGCGTACGCGATCAGGCCGCGCCTCGCACTTGTTCCTCGATCTGGATGTCGCCGCGTTGCACGGCCTGGACGAACGCGTCGACGACGCGGGGGTCGAAGCGCGTGCCGGCGAAGCTCTTGATCTTCTCCACGACGTAGCTGAGCTCCATCGCCTTCTGGTATGGACGATTCGTCGTCATCGCGTCGAACGTGTCGGCGATGGCGACGATGCGGGCCTGCATCGGGATCTGCTCGCCTTCGAGCCCGTCCGGATAGCCGCCGCCGCTCCACTTTTCATGGTGGTACTTCATGCCCGGAACGATGTCGATGAGCTGAGCGACGCCGCTCATGATCGCCGCGCCTTTCGCCGGATGCTGCTTCATCAGCTCGAACTCGTCGTCGCTGAGCGCGCCCGGCTTGCGCAGGATGCGGTCGTCGATGCCGATCTTGCCGACGTCGTGCAGCAACGCGCTCACGCGCAGGTTGCGCATCTCTTTCTCGGGGAGGCTGAGGTTCTTGCCGATCGCGACCGCGTAGCGCCCCACGCGCTCCGAGTGGCCGCGCGTGTAGGGATCCTTAGCGTCGATTGCCGCGGCGAGCATGCGCACGGCGTTGATGAAGAGCAGGTGATTTTCGTTCGCCGCCTTCTTCAGCTGCTCGATGGCTTTCTCGATCGCGCCCGACATCAGATTGAAGTTCGCGCCGAGCTCGCCGATCTCGTTGCGCTTCGTCACCTCGACGCGTTGCGCGTAGTTGCCGTTCGCGATCTCTCGCGTCCGTTGCGCCAGCTCGCGGATCGGGCGGGCGATGCCGGTGGCGAAGCCGAGCGCGGCGAGGATGGCGAGCAGGAGCGCGATGGAGCCCCACTCGAACGTCGCGCGCACCATCTTGTCGACCGAGGCGAAGGCTTTCTCTTCCGGCTTCTGCACGACGACGCCCCAGTCAGGACGCGTGATCGGCGCGACCGTGCCGATCATCATCACGTCGCGGCCGCTGCGGTTGTCGACGTAAGACTCGGTGAGGCGCAGCGGCTGCTTCGAGAACTCCTGCACGATCTTCAGGTTCGAGAAGTCGGGCCGTTGGATGTCGAGCGCCGGCTCGCTGTGCAGGAGCACGCGGCCGTTGCGGTCGACCATGAATGCCGTGACGTCGCCCTTGCCTTCGTCGCGGATCCGATCGGCGATGCGCTTCAGGCTGACCAACCCTTCGATCGTGCCGATGACCTGATTGTCATCGATCACCGGCACGGCGATCACGACCGCCGGTTGGTTGATCGACGACACGTATTGGAACGTGCCGGTGTAAGGCTGGCCGCGCTTCGCCACGTCGAGCGCGAGGTTCATCTCCTGCTGGATCGACGCGTCGAGGCCGTCGGGCTTCGCTTCCGCACCGAGGCCGTTCGTGTTGAGGACGCGGAGGGCGAGGAGGTCGCCATCCGGCGTGAGGTAATCGGTGATCCACTTCGTCTCGGCGGCGTACGTGAAAGGATCGGCGCCGTTCAGCGCACGGCGCATGATGCGCACCGAGCCGGCGATCTTCGTCAGCTGCTGCGTGTTGCTGCTGAGCAGGTTCTGCACGTCGGTGGCGATGCCCACCGCGGAACGGGTCAGGTATTTCTTCTCCAGCGTCTCCAGCGACTCGCGGTTGATGCTTTGCAGGAAGTAGTGGGAGACGACGAGGGGCAGCAGGCCGACCGCGATCATCGCGCCGAGGAGGGTCCAGAGCAGACGGGCTCTGGGCTGCGGAGAGGGCGGTGGGGCGTCGGACATCGGAAACGATTATAAAAGAAGGACGATGCCGCTCGGGCTCTACCTCCATCTGCCGTTCTGCCGCGTGCACTGCACGTATTGCCCGTTCGCGATCTCCACGGACCTGTCGCTCCAGGACGCGTACACCGCCGCGTTGCTCGCCGAGATCGATTCCCGGGCGGGCGGTCTCGCCGACACTCTCTACCTCGGCGGAGGAACGCCGTCGCGGATGTCCCTCCCGAACCTGACCGCGATTCTCGAGCGCGTGCGGTCCCGATTCACGATCGCGCCGGAGGCCGAGGTGACGATCGAGGCGAATCCGGAGGACATCTCCGAGGAGACGTTGCGCGAGTGGCGCGCTCTCGGGATCAACCGGGTGTCGATCGGCGTGCAGTCGTTTCACGATGCCGAGCTGCTGCCGCTCGGCCGCGTGCACGGCGCCACGCGCGCTCGGGAGGCCGTGGCGCTCGCCGTCCGTGAAGGCCTCCGCACGAGCCTCGACCTCATCCTCGGCCTGCCCAATCAGACCGTGGCGTCCTTTCGGGAAACGCTGCAGACCGCGATTGCGCTCGGCGTCGGACACATCAGTTTGTACATGCTCGATCTGGAGGAGGGGACGCCGCTCGCCGTGCAGGTCGCGCGCGGGCGGACGGCGTTGCCCGAGGAGGATGACGTCGCGGAGCTTTACCTCGGGGCGGTGTCTACGCTCGCCGCGGCGGGACTGCAGCAGTACGAGATCAGCAACTTTGCGAAAGCGGGCGACGAGTCGCGCCACAACCTCCGCTACTGGCGTCGCGAGCCGTATCACGGCCTCGGCCTCGGCGCGCATTCGTTCCTCGACGAACGGCGTTTCGCGAACACGCGCGACATCCGCCGCTACATCGCCGACCCGCTCGCGGCGCGCGACTTCGAGGAGGAGCTGGGAGAGGCGGAGCAGCGCCGCGAAGTGATTTTTTTGCGACTGCGACAGGCAAGCGGCATCGACTATGCTGATCTCGTCCGGCTCGCCGGACAGGAGGGCATCGCATGGATCGAGCGGGGACTGACCGACGGGTGGCTGCGGCGGGAGGGCGCGCGCGTCGCTTTCACTGCTTCTGGTTTCTTGTTGAGCAACGAGCTCATCTCGCAGCTCTTCTGATGATGTTCGCGGCGCTGCCGCTCTTCGCCCAATCCACGGACATCAGCTTCGACCCCACCATCACCTCGGCCGAATTTCGCAAGTTCGCGCATCTGGTCGGGCAGGGCCTCTATCCAACGCCCGTCGCGCCGGCCGGCGCGAGCGGCCTGCTGCGGTTCGAGATCGGCGGCGCCGCGACGCTGGTGGACGTCGACGAGAACGCCGACTACTGGCAACGCGCGACCGGGTCGGATTTCACGACGAGCGGCTACCTCGCGGTGCCGCGCCTCGTCGTGACGAAAGGCCTGTCGAAGGTGAGCATCTCCGGGTCGTACGCGAAGGTGCAGGACTCCGACATCGCGATGTACGGCGGCACGATCGACATCCCGATCATCGACGGCGGCCTGATCAAGCCGACGCTCGCGCTGCGCGGCGGCTACAGCCAGCTGAGCGGCGTCGACAATTTCGATCTCAAGACCTACGGCGTCGAGCTCTTCCTCGGCAAGGGCTTCGGTCCCCTGACGCCTTACGGCGCGATCGGGCGGCAACGCGTGGACGCGCGCGGCACGCTGAACGGTCCGATCCCTCTCGTGCTCACCGACAAGTCGGACATCAACCGCTACACGGTCGGCCTGCGCGTGAACCTGTTCCTGCCGAAGATCACCGTGGAGGCGACCCAGGCAGAGGAACGGAGCTACGCGGCCAAGGTGAGCTTCGGGTTCTGAAAACACGTAGGGCCGGCTCTCCAGCCGGCCCAGCATCAACATTGGGCCGGCTGGAGAGCCGGCCCTACATTTACTTCTTCTTCGCGGGCGCCGACACCGAGTCGATCGCGCTCTTGATCGCGTCGTACGTGAAGTTGCCTTCCGGGCCGTAGCCGAGGATCTGGCCGTTCACGATGTACGTCGGGGTCGAGTTGATGCTGTTGTCGAACGCGCGGCTCACCTGGTCGAGCAGCGAGGCCTTCTCGCTCGGCAGGTTGTAGATCGTCGCGACTTTCTTCCAGTCGATGTCGTTGTCTTCCACCCAGTTCTGCAGGAACTTGTCGAAGGAAGGCATCTTCCCGATCTCTTCCTGATTCCCGAAGACGTAGTTCACGTACGACCAGTACTTGTCGGGCGCGATGCGTTGGATCGCCCGGCCGCCGAGAGCGGCGGCGACGGCCCATTCGTGATGTTCGAAGAGGGGGAGATCGAGGCGCGTGTAGTTGACCTTCGAGAGGTTCTTCTCGATCAGCGGCTCGATGCGTTTGTGTGCGCGGGCGCAGGTGGGGCACTGGAAGTCGGACAGCTCGACGATCGAGATCTTCGCCGTCTTGCTGCCGCGTTTCACGCCGCCGTTCGTGGCATTGAGGTTGTCGAGCAGCGTCTTCCCCGGATCCTCGGTGAGGCTGCCGCGCGAGCCGACCATGACGAAGTGCTCCGAGGCGTCGAGGAAACCGTGGTAGGTGAACGGCCCGAATTGCGTCTGCTTGGTGATGGTCACCGCCTTGATGCCGTCCTGCAGCGGGAACGGCGAGACAGTGGACGTCATCTGCGTCTTCATCATCTCCGACGTCTGCTCCGCGATACGGACGTTCGCCGGGCGGGCGTCGGTGGGGATGGCGAAGATCGTTCCGATCAGCACCTGCTGGCTCACCGGCGAGTAGAGGACGTACTTGCGGCCGCCGCAGTTCTCGTCGGACGACTTCAGATTGGCCTCGTAGATGAGGAAGTTCTTCGGCCCGGTCTGATTGATCGGATCGAGCGTCAGGACCGGCGCCGGGCAACGCATCATCGCCTTCGTGACGTACGTCCGCAGCACGGCGTTTTCGTCCGTTCTGCGTTGCGCGGCGAGCGGAAGAGCGGCGAGGGTGAGGAGAGCGGCCAGCAGGAGTCGCTTCATGTCACTGCGCATTAACCGTGCGATATCCCTTTTCAATCCATGCCTGGATGCCGCCGTCGATGGCCACGACGTTGCGGAAACCGGCCACGCTCAACAACTTGGCGGCGAGCGCGCCGTCCGTCTCGTTTTCGCCATAAACGAGCACCGTATTGTTTTGATACGGCAACAGCTCCGGCAGCTGGCGTTCGATGGTGTCGAACGGCGCGTTGATGGCGCCGGCGATGTGGCCAGCCGGCCCGCGGTAGGCGTCGGCGGCGCGGATGTCGAGGACCACGACCTGGTTCGTGTCGATGATCATCTCGTTCGCGACGGTGGGCGCGATCTCCGCGTAGCCTCCTTCGGCGCGATAGATGCCGATCGTCTTGCAGCCGGCGAGGGCGAAGGCGAGGAGCGCGAGGGCGGCCATCTTTTTCATCATCACAAGAACTCCAGTTCGAACTCGGCGCGCACTTCACCGACGAGGTTCCCTGCGACGTTGCGCAGGGGCCATTCACGATACCGCTGCAACGCGGGCGGCGTCACGACGTCGAGGCCGAGGAGCTCCAGCGTGCGCATCACGACGGGATTGCGTCCGCGGGTCATCGAGCCATCGGCGATCTTGAGCGCCACTCCGATCGGGGCATCATCGACGAGCCGGAGCTTGTCGGTCAACTCGCCGAGCAGAGCAGGGGAGAGAGCCATCGCGTAGAAGCCTTCCGCCCCTTCCTTCGCCAGCAACTCGCCGTCGAAGGCCTGCATCAGCGGCGTAGTCATGCTCCACTTGCCGGCGACGTACTCCGGATGGCCGGTCATCGCCGCCACGACCTGGCCCGCGCTTTCCGTGTAGCGCTCTTCCGGCGCCATCAGCCGCGCGTACGCAAAGGCGGCGCGGTAGAGCGAAAGCGTGAACGCCGGCACGCCGCAGCCATCGATGGCGATCGGGATCTCATCCGGCTCGACGCCCGCGAAGTCGGCGAGCGTGGAGCGGATGGTTTCCTGCAGCGGATGATCGGGATCGATGTAGCGCGCCGCGGGAAGATCCATCGCCTGCGTGGCGAGGAGCATTCCGGCGTGCTTGCCGGAGCAGTTGTTGTGCAGCGCCGACGGCGCCTCGCCCGCGGCCCGCAATTCCGCGGCGGCCTTCTCGTCGTACGGCATGTGGGCGCCGCAAAGGAGGTCGCTCTCGTCGAGCTCGCCCTTGCGCAGAAGCGCGGCGGCAGTCGAGACGTGGATCGGCTCCCCGCCGTGCGAGGCGCACGTCAACGCGACCTCTTCCGGCGAGAGGTCGAACTCCTGGACGCCGCCGTATTCGAGCAGGGGAATGGCCTGGAACGGTTTCGCCGCGGAGCGCAGGCAGGTGCGGAAACTCGGATCGCCGACGGACGCGAGCAAACGGCCGCGCGCGTCCACGACGGCGATCGAGCCGCTATGAAACGATTCGAGATGCCCGCCGCGGTAGACGTTGGCGAGCGGCTTCACGCACGCGCGGCGCTACTGCTGCCGCTCTCCGCCGAGATCGCCTCTTCTTCGGAGTTGTAGATCTTGAAGACCGCATCGAGCTTGGCCAGCTTGAGCAGCTTCTGGATCCGCTCCGAGGGGTTGACCATGATCAGCTTGCGGCCTTGGGTGGTGAACTTGCCGAGGTAGCCGACCAGCTCCCCGATGCCCGTCGAGTCGATGTAGTCGATTTTCGTGAAATCGATGATGACGCTGGTGCTCTCGTTCTTCAGCACGTTCTCCAACGCGGAGGAGAAGAATTCGGCGCTCTCGCCGAGCTTGATGAGGCCCTCGACATACAGAATCGTGAAGTTCTCCAGGTGTTTCTTCTCGACGATCATTCGCGCCTCCGTGTTGCGTGCAAATCATACGCGACCAAGCAAATCGGCTGCCATGGATGTGGTTGTTAGTTCCTGGTTGCTGGTTGCTGGCAGAACCTGGTGTGCCTCTTCGCTCGAATGCGCACCAGGTTCTACCAACAACCAACAACTAGGAGCCACGCTTCACCGCGAGCACGCCATTCATGCCCCCGAATCCGAAAGAGTGGGAAAGGAATGCGTCGACTCTCGCCTCGCGCGCTTCGTTGGGGATGTAGTCGAGATCGCAGTCGGGGTCGGGCTCCGTCAGGTTGATCGTCGGCGGCAGGAAGCCGTCGTTGATGGCGAGCAGTGAGGCGGCGAGCTCGATCGCGCCGCTCGCGCCCATCGCGTGGCCGTGCATCGATTTCGTGGAACTGATCGGAACGCGGTACGCGTCGTCGCCGAACGCTTGTTTGATGGCCGCCGTTTCGGTCGCGTCGTTCGCCCGCGTCGCGGTGCCGTGCGCGTTGATGTAGCCGACGTCGTTCGCTTCGAGGCCTGCATCGCGCAACGCCATGCGGATCGCGCGCGCGGCGCCATCGGCGGACGGATCGGTGACGTGGCCCGCATCGCTCGTGGCCCCGGCGCCGGCCAGCTCGCCGAGGATTTGCGCGCCTCGCTTGCGGGCGCTGGCGAAGGATTCGAGGAAGAGAACGGCCGCGCCTTCCGCGAGCACGAGGCCCTTGCGGTCCGCGCTGAAAGGACGACATGCGGCTTCGGGATGCTCGTTATCGACCGCGAGTACGCGCATCGATTCCCAGGCGCGGAGGATGCCGTAGCTGAGCGGCGCGTCTGCGCCGCCGGCGAAGACGGCATCGACGCTTCCCGCGCGGATGGCCTGCAGCGCGAGCCCGATCGCGTGCGCGCTCGAAGCGCAGGCGGAGACGACGCCGTACGCGAGCCCCTTCGCCTGATGCCGCGTCGCAACCGCGCTCGTCGCCGCGTTGTACATCGACCACGGAATCATCGTCGGCGGCAACCGGCTCTGCCCATCCTTGTAGACGCGCTTGTAACCGGCATCGAGCGTCTCGCATCCACCGAGGCCCGTGCCGATGAGCGCCCCAACCCGTTCCGGATCGAACCCCGCCGACGCAAAGCCCGCCTGCTCGGCCGCTTCGTCCGCCGCGATCAACGCAAACCGCGAGAACCGATCGGCCTTCTCGAACAACCCTTGATGCGCCTCGCGCGGCACCTCCCCCGCGATCTTGCAGTGGAGCGGAGAGGCATCGATGGACTCGATGCGCTTGATGCCCGACCGCCCGGAACGAAGCGCATCGAGCGCGGCTGCCTTGCCACGGCCGAAGGGGGAGATGATTCCTACGCCCGTGATCGCTACACGGATTGAGGATTGAGGATTGAGGATTGAGGACTGCCTCAGGCCAGCGCTCTCGGTCTCTCCATCCTCAATTCTCAATCCTCAATCCTCAATCCCGGAGCGCAGCGACGACGTCGATCATGTCTCCGAATGTCTTCATCGAGCGTGCCTTGTCGTCCGGGATGGAGATGCCGAACTGTTCTTCGATGGCGAACAGGATCGTGAGCGCGTCGAGCGAGTCGATGCCGGCCTCGGCGAGCACCGTCTCGGGCGTGAGTTGGTCGTCCGGGATCTGCTTCTCGCTGCGGACGATTTCGATCAGCTTCCGCTCGATCTCGGCGCGGTCCATGGGACGCGTATGATACCAGCCGTGTTCCGCCGCTGGCCGCTCATCTACGTCGCGTGGATTGCGCTGTGCGCGGTGCTCTTCATCGCGCTGCGCAACGCCGACGATCCCTCCCGCCGCAGCGACCGCATCCAGAGCAACGAGGCCGGCCGCCGCGCGATCGCGATCCTGACGCAACAGGACGCCGCCCGCTACCGCAACTACGAGCCGGTGCACGTCGCTTACGCGAACGCAAACGAAGGCGCCCCCGAACGCCGCTGGGTCGTGCTCTGCGACGCCGTCCCCCACACCGGGCGGGGGGTGGTGGTGGAGCTGGGCGCCGCCGACGGGCGGCTGCTTCGCATCCGTCCGCCGGTGGCGGATTGAGGATGAA
>JAFAVZ010000568.1 GCA_019242175.1 Acidobacteriota bacterium | reverse complement strand
CTGCGGCGACGGCACGCTCCTGCTCCGTTTGTACGAGGCGATCCGCGATCGCACGCCGCGCGGGAAGGTGCTCGATGCCCATCCCGTGATTCCGGTGGGCGTCGACTTCAACGACAAGGCGCTGGTCGAGACGTCGCGGACGCTCGCCGGCATCGAGCATCTCGCCGTGCATGGCGACATCGGCGATCCGGCGGCGATGCTCGTCACGCTGCGCGAGCACGGCGTCGAGCTGCACCGCGCGATGCACGTCCGCTCGTTCCTCGATCACGACCGTCCGTACCGCGCGCCGCAGGATCTGGAGACGGCGGCGCGGCGCACCGCGACCGGCGTGAACGTCTACATCGACGGTCAGGGGAACGCGATCCCGCCGGGCGTGATGATCCAAAGCACGGTCGAGCATCTGCGCCGCTGGTCGGACGCGGTCAACGAGCATGGTCTCGTCGTCCTCGAAGTGCACTGCCTGCCGCCGCACGTCACCGCGCGCTATCGCGACGAGAGCGAGAACTTCCACTTCGACGTCTATCACGCGCTGTCGCATCAGTTCCTGCTCGATGCGTCGACGTATCTAGCCTGCGCCGCCGAGGCCGGTCTGTTCTGCAGCGAGGGGCGGGCGATCGGGTTCCCCCGGAACCTGCCTTACACGCGGATCACGCTCAGCCACTTCGAACGGCGGCCGTACATCGTGCGCCATGAGAACGACCAGTTCTCGCTCGAAGTCGACGGCCGCACGCTGGCCGCGGTGCGCTGCGAACAAGGCGAGACGATTCGCGTCTCGCTCGTCTCCGCGCAGACGGAGAGCGCGCTAGACGATCTGCTGCGGTTCGTGCAGCAGTACTGGTCGCTCGCCGACGTTGGCCGCGTGGAAGGTCTCGACGCATGCCGCGCTTCCGTCGCGGCAACGACAGAAGAAGAGACGACGCTCGCCCGCGCCGTCGCGCGCGACGTGCGCACGAGCGTGGCCCGCTATCCGTTCGCGGCGAAGGATGATCCTCGCGCGGCGGAGCGCGAGCTCGGCCAGTTCTCGTTCCGTTGGCTGCTGGCGAACCTGCAGCGGATGGGCGTGATGCAGAACGCCGGCGAGCGCTACCACCTCGACGCGCTGAAGGAGCGGCTCGGCATCACCCCGCGCTATCACCGCTACTTCGACGCGATGATGCGCCGGCTGCAGGACGAAGGGCTCGTCGTCCTGAACGGGCGGTCGATGGAGACGACGGCGCTCCTGCCCGGCTACGCACTGACGGCGATCGACGAGCAGGTCGCGGAGTTCAAGCAGAGCTTCGCGCAGCGCTACCCGGCGACCGTCGGGCTGATGAACCTCGCCGCCGCGACGCTCAGCCGCTACGAAGAGGTGATCACCGGCCGGGCCGACATCACCCACGTCCTCTTCGAGAACGCCGACATGGACGGCTTCGCGAAGCTCTTCCGCGGCGACGTCGTTTCCGACTACTTCAACCGCATCGTCGCCGACGCCGTGTGCGAGACCGTGACGCGCCTGAAAGACGCGAAGCCGAAGGTGCGCATCCTGGAGATCGGCGCGGGCACCGGCGGCACGACCGTCGGCGTCGTCGAGGCGCTCCGGCCCTTCGCGAATTCCGTGGAGTTCTGCTTCACCGACATCTCCCTCTCGTTCGTGCGCAACGCGAAGCGCCTCTTCGGCCAATACCCGTGGGTCGACTATCGCGCGCTGAACATCGAAGAAGACCTCGGCCGGCAGGGCTTCGAGGAGCACGCCTACGACGTCATCATCGCGGCGAACGTCCTGCACGACACGCGGGACATCGTGCGCACGCTCGAGCTCACCCGCAGGCTGCTCGCGCCGGGCGGACTGCTCCTCCTCAACGAATACACGTTCGTGAAGGAGTCGCTCTCGTTCAGCGGCGCGCTGCTGCACGGCTGGTGGCTGTTCGAAGATCCCCAGCGCCGCCTGCGCGACAGCTGCCTGATGAGCGTTCCGCAGTGGAAGACCGCGCTGGAGGACTCCGGCTTCGCGCTGATCGAAGCGTTCGCGCTGCCGACGCAGAGCACGTCCGGCGAATGCACGCAGAGCGTGATGCTGTGCGAGTCGGTCGCGATGCATGTAGGGGACGGCTCGAGCCGGCCCGGACGGGCTGAAGCCCATCCCTACATTGCCACCGTCGTCGAAGAGCAGTTCCTTCGGCTCCTCGGCGAAGGCCGCGCCTCGGCGTACTCGCCGCAACGGCCGACGATGGACATGGGCCTCGACTCGATCGAAATCGTCGAGCTCAAGTCCGCTTTGGAATCGAGCTTCGGCGTGAAGCTGACGCCGATGTTCCTCTTCGAGCACGAGACGCCGGAGAAGCTTGCCGCGGCGCTCGCGGAAATTGCAAACGTAGGGGCCGGCTCGAGCCGGCCCGGACGGGCTGAAGCCCATCCCTACATTGCCACCATCGTCGAAGAACAGTTCCTTCGCCTCCTCGGCGAAGGGCGCGCTTCGGCGTACTCGCCGCAACGGCCGACGATGGACATGGGCCTCGACTCGATCGAAATCGTCGAGCTGAAGTCGGCCCTCGAATCGAGCCTCGGCGTGAAGCTCACACCGATGTTCCTCTTCGAGCACGAGACGCCGGAGAAGCTGGCTGCCGCGCTCGCGGAAATTGCAAACGTAGGGGCCGGCTTCAGCCGGCCCGGACGGGCTGAAGCCCGCCCCTACATCCATGACGATGCACGGGCTGAAGCCCGCCCGCGCGTTCCCGCGCCGGATCCCCAGCCTGAGCACGATCCCAACGCCGTCGCCATCGTCGGCGTCGCGTGCCGGTTCCCCGGCGGCGCGTCCTCACCGGACGCGTTTTGGAAGCTGCTCGAAAGCGGGAAGAGCGCGATCGTTCCGATGCCGGCCGACCGCTGGCGTTGGCCCTCCTTCGTCGACCTCGGCGGCAAGCACCGCGGGATCGACAAGGCCGGCTTCCTGGAGCGCGTCGACGAGTTCGACGCCTCGTTCTTCCGCATCTCGGCGAAGGAAGCGGAGTTGATGGATCCGCAGCAGCGCCTCCTGCTCGAGCTGAGCTGGGAAGCGATGGAAGACGGCGGTCACCGTCCGTCCGAGTTGTCCGGACAGAAGATCGGCGTGTTCGTCGGCGTCTGCCACAGCGACTACCGCGAGCTGCTGACGACCGCCATCGAGACGCCGGAGTCGTACATCGGCACGGGCAGCGCGCACTCGCTGCTCTCCAACCGCCTCTCCTTCTTCTACGACTTCAAAGGCCCGAGCCTGACCGTCGACACGGCTTGCTCCAGCTCCCTCGTCGCGCTGCACGACGCCGTCGCGGCGATCCGCCGCGGCGACTGCGAACAGGCGCTTGTCGGCGCGGTGAATCTGCTGTGCAGCCCGACGAACAGCGTGACGTACTACCAGGCCGGGATGCTGTCGCCGACCGGCACGTGCCGCACGTTCGACGCGAATGCCGACGGCTTCGTGCGCGGCGAGGGCGGCGCGATGCTGCTCGTGAAGCCGCTGCGTACCGCGCTCTCCGACGGCGACGCCATCTACGGGCTCGTCACCGGCACGGCCGTGAATCACGGTGGCCAGGCCGCGTCGCTCACGGCGCCCAAACCGGAGTCGCAGGCGACGGTCGTGGAGACGGCGTGGAAGGCGGCCAACGCGCCGCTCGCCTCCATCGGCTACATCGAAGCCCACGGTACCGGCACCCGCCTCGGCGACCCCGTCGAGATCGCCGGCCTGAAGGAAGCGTTCCGGCGCCTGTCGACGGCGCGCGGGGAGAGCTCGCCGACCGACGGACAGTGCGGACTCGGCTCCGTGAAGACCGTGGTCGGGCATCTGGAAGGGGCGGCGGGACTGGCCGGCGTGGTCAAGATCCTGCTGGCGCTGCGCCATCGCACGATCCCGGCGACGCTGCACTTCGGGCGCATCAATCCCGACATCGACCTCGCCGGCAGCCCGTTCCACGTCGTGTCGAAGACGGAAGCGTGGCCGACGCGCGGAACCCATCCGCGGCGCGCGGGCGTGAGCTCGTTCGGCTTCGGCGGAGCGAACTCCCACGTCGTGATCGAGGAGTACACGCCGTCCGCCAACGCGACGCCGTCGCGCAACGAGTATCTGATCCCGCTGTCGGCGAAGAGCGATCGGCAGTTGATCGCGCTCGCGAAGCGGCTCCTCGCGTTTCTCGAAACGGCGACGCCGAGTCTCGCGGACGTTGCGTACACGCTGCAGGTCGGCCGCGAGGCGATGGAGAAGCGCGTCGCGTTCGTCGTCGAGGACATGGACGACCTGCTCGAGACGCTCAGCGCGTTCGTCGCCGGCCAGCCGCTGAGCACCGCCGCCGCGATCGATCCGACGAAGCTCCTCAGCGCCGGCCGGCGCACGCATCTGCCGACGTATCCGTTCGAACGGCAGCGTTACTGGGTGCCGGAGCCGGCGCGCGTGGCTGCGGGTGCCGAAACGCGCCTGCATCCGCTCGTGCATCGCAACACGTCGGATCTCCGCGAACAACGGTTCAGCTCCACGTTCAGCGGTGAGGAGTTCTTCCTCGCGGGCCATCGCATCGGCGGCCGCCGTCTGCTGCCCGGCGTGGCGTACATCGAGATGGCGCGGGAAGCCGTCGCACGCGCGGCTGGAGAAGGCAGCGTCAGCATCCGGAACCTCGTGTGGATGCGGCCGATCGCCGTCGGCGAAACGCCGCTCGACGTTCACGTCGGCCTCGTCCCGAAAGACAAAGGCGAGATCGGCTTCGAGATCTACAGCGGATCGTCTGATGATGAAGTGGTGCACGCGCGCGGCATCGCCGCGATCGGCGCGGCTGTCGAAGCCCCGCGGATCGATGTCGCGGCACTCGCTCGCAAGTACCGCCCGGACTACTCCGCCGACGCGTGCTACGCCGCGTTCCGCGGTCGGAAAGTGGAGTACGGCGCCGAGCATCGCGCCGTCGAAGGTTTGCGCGTCGAAGGCGACGAAATCGTCGCGCGGCTCTTCCTGTCCGCCTCGTCCGCCCTCGATCAGTTCACACTGCATCCCGGCCTGCTCGACTCCGCGTTGCAGGCGATCCTCGGATTCGATCTCGCCGCGGACGACGACGGGACCGGCCCATCGCTGCCGTTCGAGCTGCGCAGCGCCGAGATCTATGGCGCTTGCACCGCGGCGATGTGGGCCGTGATCCGGCGCGTCGCGGCGGGACGTTTCGACGTCGACCTCTGCGACGACGAAGGCCGCGTACGCGTACGCCTCAGCGGCCTGACCATGCGTCCGCTCGAAGCCCGGAAGCCCGCGGAGGCGATGGCAGAAACGCCGGAGCTGTCCGGCGCCCCGGACGACGACGTGCGCCAGCGTCTGGAAGCAGCACTGACGCGCATCGTCACGCGCCTCGTAAAAGTCCGCGCCGAAGACGTCAAGCCCACCTCCGAGCTGGGCGACCTCGGCTTCGACTCCATCTCCTACATCGAGTTCGTCGACGAGATCCTCGACGACTACGGCGTCGAAGTGCAGCCGACGGTGTTCTTCGAGCACCGCACGCTGGAGCGCTTCTCCCGCTACTTGCTGCAAACGCATGCCGAGGCGATGGCGAAGCACTTCGGGCGAGCGAGCGCGGCGCCGACGGTCCCGGCCCCGAGCAAGCCGGCGGAGCCCGTCGCCGAGAAACGGCAACGGCCGCAGGCGCGCTTCACTGCCGCTCCGGCGCCGGCAGCAGCGCCAACGACGGAGCGGACCGCGGAGCCGATCGCGATCGTCGGCATGAGCGGCCGTTTCCCGATGGACAGCGACGTGAACGAACTGTGGGAGAACCTCGCGAACGGACGCGATTGCATCGGCGAAGTGCCGGCCGATCGGTGGGATTGGCGCGCGGTTTACGGCAACCCCGCGGACGACAACAAGACGAACATCAAGTGGGGCGGATTCATGGACGGCGTCTATGACTTCGACCCGCAGTTCTTCAACATCTCGCCCCGCGAGGCGACCTTGATGGATCCGCAGCAGCGGCTCCTGATGATGTACGTCTGGAAGGCGATCGAAGACGCCGGCTACTCGCCGTCGCAGCTCTCCGGAAGCGACACCGCGATCTTCTTCGCCACCGGCATCAACGACTACGGCCGCATCGTCTCTCGCTCCGCGACGAGCATCGACGCCTACGTGGCGACCGGCAACGTCTCGTCGGTCGGCCCGAACCGGATGAGCTACTTCCTCGACCTGCACGGTCCGAGCGATCCGGTCGAGACGGCATGCTCCAGCTCGCTCGTCGCCATCCATCGCGCCGTCGCGGCGATGCGCAGCGGCGAGTGCGAGATGGCGATCGTCGGCGGCGTGAACACGATCCTCACCCCCGACCTCCACATCAGTTTCACGAAGGCCGGCATGCTGAGCGAGGACGGCCGCTGCAAGACGTTCTCCGCGAACGCGAACGGCTACGTACGCAGCGAAGGCGTCGCCGCGTTGCTGCTCAAGCCGTTGAGCGCCGCAGAAGCGGCGGGCGATCACATCTACGGCGTGATCCTCGGCAGCGCCGAGAACCACGGCGGCCGCGCGAACACGCTGACGTCGCCGAATCCGCAAGCGCAAGCCGCGCTCCTGAAGCGCGCCTACAAGGAAGCGGGTGTCGATCCGTCGACGGTGAGCTACATCGAAACGCACGGCACCGGCACCGCGCTCGGCGACCCGATCGAAGTCGAAGGGCTGAAGTCGGCGTTCGCGCAAATCACCGGCGGCCACTGCGGCATCGGCTCGGTGAAGTCGAACATCGGCCATCTGGAACTGGCGGCGGGCATCGCCGGCGTGATCAAAGTCCTGCTGCAGATGAAGCATCGGACGCTCGCGCCGACGCTCCATTGCGAGAGCATCAACCCGTACATCCAGCTCGGCGGCAGCCCGTTCTATGTCGTGCAGGAGAAGGCGGAGTGGAGCAGCGAGACGCCGCGCCGCGCGGGCGTCAGCTCCTTCGGCTTCGGCGGCTCGAACGCGCACATCGTGCTCCAGGAGTACGTCGGCAATCACGTCGCAACCGCCACGACCTCTCGCCAGGCGATCCTGCTCTCGGCGCGCACGCCGGAGCGGTTGCGCGAACAAGCCGAGCAGCTGCTGGCCGCGAACATCGCCGACGCGGACCTCGCCGACGTCGCCTACACGCTGCAAGTCGGCCGCGAGGCGATGGAGGAGCGCGTCGCATTCGTCGCGAGCTCCGTCGCGGAGCTGAAGGCGAAGCTGCAGTCGTTCCTCAATGGCGAAGCGCAGAGCCATCGCGGAAAAGCGCAGAAGGGCGACGCCAGCCTGGCCACGCTGGCCGGCGACGACACGTTCCAGACGGCCGTCACGAAGTGGATCGAACAGGGCCGCGTCGAGATGCTGCTCGACCTCTGGATCAAAGGCCTCGACTTCGACTGGACGCGTCTACACGCCGGCGCCGATCGCCGTCGCGTCAGTCTGCCGACCTATCCGTTCGCCCGCGAGCATTACGGCATCGAGTTGACACTTCCCGGCCAGGCCGCGACGCGAACCGCGACGTCAGCAGCAATGCATCCGCTGCTGCACGCGAACTCGTCCACGCTGGACGAGCAGAGCTACCGCGCGACGTTCCGCGGCGACGAGTTCTTCTTCACCGACCACAAGGTGCGCGTCGACGGCAGCGCCGAGCACAAGGTGCTGCCGGG
>JAFAVZ010000434.1 GCA_019242175.1 Acidobacteriota bacterium | reverse complement strand
CCGGCTGCGGATCGAGGTCGAGATCCACGAGCTCGACACGGAATCGATCTCCTTCCCGCCGGTCAGCTTGCTCGCGAAACGGACGCAGAAGGGCTCGGCACGCGCGCGATCCTCGAATTGATCGAGAGCTGGAAAATCTCCGTGCTCTCACTCACGAAAACCGAAGCCGGCTGGTCGTTACGACCGTCGGCGGCTGGATCTCGTGACCGGTCTCACTCGTGCTGCGCCGCGCGTTCCGGCAGCTTCGTCGACACCACGAGTCCGAGCACCGCGAACGCAGCCCCGTAAAGCAGCGCGCGACGATTCCCCTCCGTCGTAGCCTCCGCGCGCACGCGGCTCAGTTGCGGATTCCGGAATACCTCGGGCGTTCCGAACGCGATGCTCGTCGGCTCGCTGCGCAGCACCTCGTGCACCTCGTTGCGGAGCGCGGGCGAGACCGTTCCGGCGTTCACGGCGTACTCGAGGTGGACGACGATCGTGTTCAGCATCACCGCGCCGATCAGCGCCGCGCCGAGCGTCGCGCCGATCTGGCGGAACGTGTTCGACACGCCGGACGCCTCGCCCGCCTCCTTCACCGACACCGAGGAGAGCGTCAAGTTGTTGACTTGCGACAACACGAAGCCGAGGCCCATGCCGTAGAGCGCGAGGCCGGGGATGAGCGCCTGCGGGCTGATGCCTTCCCGCAGCGTGAAGTAGAGCGTGAAGAGCGCGATGATCGAAAGCGCCATCCCGATCTGCACCAGCCGTTTGTTCGCGATGCGTTTCGCCAGCACGCCGGCCAGCGGCGAGAAGATCAGGAGGCCGATCGACATCGGCAGCAACGCGATGCCGGTGTGCAACGCGTCGAGCATCAGCACGCTCTGGAGGAAGACCGGCAGCGAGAAGATGATGCCGTTCTGGGAAAGCATCAGGCAGCCCGTGATCGAAGCGCCGGCGAGGAATGGTCCATTGCGGAACAGGCGCATCGACACGATCGGCGCGCCGCCGCGCGCTTCGAGGCGCCGTTCCCAAAGCGCGAACAGCACGAGGATCACGATGCCCGCGCCGACCGAGAGCGGTGTCACCGGCTTCGGCCCCCACCAGCCGTACGTCGTCGACTCGATGATCCCGAACACGATCAGGAACAGGCCGAGCGCGGAAAGCAGCACGCCGAGGTAGTCGATGCGCTTCGGGTTGCGCGGCTGGTTGTCTTCGATGATGAGCGACCCGACGAGCAGCGCCGCCACGACGAACACGTTGATGCGGAAGCCCCAGCGCCAGCTGTAATGCGTCGTGAGGAAGCCGCCGAGAATCGGGCCGATGACGCTCGCCGCGGCGGCGGCGCCGCCCCAGATGCCGAACGCAATCGCCCGATCGTGCCCGCGATATTTCGCGACGAGCAGTGACGCGGTGGCGGGCATCATCAGCGACGCGCCGATGCCTTCGATGATGGACTCGCCGAGGAGCAGCGTCGGAATGTTGTTGCTGATCGAGGCCACGAACGAGCCGATCGCGAACAGGATCGCGCCGAGGCAGAACATGCGCTTGCGGCCGAAGAGATCGCCCATGCGGCCGCCCGTGACGGTGAACGCGGCGAGGGTGAGCGAATACGCCGAGATGACCCACTGCAGCGAGCGGAGATTCGTGTGCAGCTCGCGGATCAGGGTGGCCAGGGACACGTTGAGCAGCGTCGTGTCGATGATGATGATGGTCAGGGCCAACGACAGGACGAAGAGGGGTCCCCACTTTTTCATGCGCCGGCGCAGCCTATACCATTCATAGCCGTGTCCGACTTCGTCGCTCCCTGGTGGTTACGCAATCCTCACGCGCAGACGGTTTGGGGCCGCATCGCCCGGCCGCGGCGCATGGTGGAGACTCGGCGCGAGTCGGTCACGACGCCCGACGGCGACGAGCTGCTGCTCGACCACGTTGGGCCGGCAGTTGGGCCGGCAGTCGAGCCGGCACGGCCGGCGGCGTTGGATGGCCAAGCCTCGGCGAGCTCGAGCGCCCAAAGCCCGCACTTCATCCTGATGCACGGCCTCGAGGGATCGTCGAACTCCGTCTACATGCAGGGCGTGCTCTCGATCATCGCCCGCGCCGGCCACTCCGCCACGGCGATCAACTTCCGCTCCTGCGCGCGCCATCCGCGCTCGGTCTTTCGCGAGCTGCCGAATCGCCGGCCGCGCTTCTATCACTCCGGCGAGACGGGCGATTTCGACTTCATCGTCCGCCGCCTCGACCGCCCGCTCCTGGCCTTCGGCGCCTCCCTCGGCGGCAACGTGTTGCTCAAGTGGCTCGGCGAGAATCCGGAGCAGACGTGGGTCAAGTGCGCCGCGACCATCTCGACGCCTTACGACCTCGGCGCCGGCGCGGCGTATCTCGAGAAGGGCGCCGGCCCGTTCTACGTCGCGCGGTTTCTGAGCTCGCTGAAGAAGAAGGTGCAGCGGATGAAGTCGGAGTTTCCCGACGCCCCCGTCGATCTCGACGCGGCGCTGCGGGCGAAGACGTTTCGCGCATTCGATGATGCCGCGACCGCGCCGCTGCACGGCTTTCGCGATGCGGAGGATTACTACACGTCGTCTTCCTCGATCCACTTCCTCGGCCGCATCCGCGTCCCGACGCTTTGCGTGAATGCGGTCGATGATCCGTTCCTGCCGCCGCCGGTGCTGGAGCGGGCGAAGAGCGTGGCATCGCCAAGCGTGGAGCTCGTGACGACGGAGCGCGGAGGCCATGTCGGGTTCGTCGAAGGGACGCCGTGGCGCGCGACCTACTGGGCCGAGGAGCTCGTGGTGCGGTGGTTGTTGCGGTGTGGTTCATGACGCGCGCGCGATTCCTGACGCTGTGCGCTGCGGCCTTCGGGCTGGCGATCTCCATCTCGCTCCTGCCGCTCTGGATGCAGCCGGCGCCGGCCGGACAGGCGCCGGGATACATGACGGCGCACGACCTCGATGCGCGCGCATCGTATCGCTTCCTGTTCAGCTTGTTCGTGCTGCCGCTCGGCGTCGCATTCGCGATGCGGCCGGCGATCGGGCGGCTCGTCGAAGGGCGGCGGTGGGCGTCGAACGGCGCTGCGGCCGCGATGCTCGGCGCTTGTTGGATCTCGCTGATCACGCCGCGCTGGACGTGGGTCGTGTTGCCGGCGCTCGCGGCGATCGCTGCCTGTTTGCTGCTGCGACGCTTCGACGCGAGGTTTTCGCGCGCCGACGTCGTGCTTCTGCCGACCGTCGCCACGGTCTGGATCGCGCTGCTCGATCGGACGCCGAAGGGTCCGGATCAGGTGCTCGCTCTCGCGGTGCTGATCGTGCTCGCGGTGCGGCTCGCTGTTGCCTGGATGCCGCGCGATCTGCCGCCGGCGCTCTGCTTCGCGCTCGCTCCGCTCGCGCTCGTGCTCCAGACGCCGTTCTTCGCGCGCGACGAACGGCACGCCGGCTGGCCATCGCTGCTGATCGCGCTCCTGACGCCGTTCGCGATGCGGCTCTTCGTGCGCGACTCGCCCCTCGCCCGCAAACGGCTGCGCATTGCGCTGGCGTTCGCGATCTATCCGATCGCCGCGTACGGATATGCGAGCGCGACGAGCGTCTTCTCGACCGAAGGAAAGGTGCGCGTCGATTTCTTCGAAGACATGCAGCACGCGGTGCCGGCGAGCGAGATGCTGCGCGGCGAGAAGCCGTATCGCGACGTCATCCCGCCCCATGGCCTCATCCAGGACGCGCTCTTCGACTACGCGGCGCTGAAGAGCGGCCCGGTCACGATGGGACGCGCGTTGAAAGTGCGCGGCCTCGTGACCGGCCTGCATGCGGTGCTCATCTACGCGCTCACCGCCGCGGCAACCGGCTCCGCGGAGCTCGGCATCCTCACCTTCTTCCTGGCGATTCCGTTCAATGCTGCAGGCGGTCCGGTGCGATCGCTGCCCGCGCTCGCGACGCTGACCGTTCTCGCGTCGGCGCTGCGTCGACGTAATCCGCGCGCGTTCTTCTGGGCCGGCGTTCTGTTCGTCATCGCCGGGTTGACGAGTCTCGACTACGCGTTCTACGCCCTGATCGCCCTTTTGTGGGCGGCGCTGCGTTGTGCTAGGCGCTGGGAAGCGTTGCGATGGGCGGCGATCGGCGCCGTCGCGGCGGGCATTCCGGTCGCGATTGCATTGGCGGCGTACGGCATCCTCTTCGATCTCTTCCGCGTCACGTTCGGCGAGATCGCAACGTGGGGACCGGCGTACGCCTTGACGCCGTTCGGCGCGCCGGAAGGCTTGCAACGCTTCCGCTTCCTGCCCGAAGCCATCCTTGGCGCGTTCGACAAATCGTCGTACGTCCACGTGCTATGGACGCTCACCCTGCTCGGCTTTGCCGCCGCGCTCGGATTCGGCATTCGCTCGAAAGGTCGGCGGCGCGCGCTGTCCGAGGCGATGCTCGTGCTCGCGGTGTTCATCATCATCTGCGGACTCTCCTACGCAGAGCGGCAGCATCACAAATACCTGAACGCCGTGCCGCCGCTGGCGGTCGCGGTGACGTGGCGGTTGTTCCGCGCGCGGTCCGCACAGTTGCGCGTTTTCGGTCCGTTGCTGGCCGTCGCGTTGGTGATGATCGCCCAGCCGACGTACCACATCGCGATCGCCGCTTCGCTGCGCCGCGTGCATGGTCCGCTCGAAGCGCAGTGGGTCGAGATCGACGACGTCCCACGCGCCACAGGCGCGCTCTTCCGCCAAACCGATGCCGACGTCGTTCGCGCCGCGCAACGCTACGTCGCGACGCTCGGTCCCGACGACACGTTCTTCGACTTCACGAACCGCGGGCTGCTCTACTTCCTCCTCGACCGCGACATGCCCGTCCGCCAGGTCGAAGTCGCGTTCTACGAGTCGGAGAAACTCCAGCGGGAAGTGATCGCCGCGATCGAACGCAATCCGCATGTGCGAGCGGCGCTCGTCCCGGCCAACGACGGCGCCAATGCGGTGGACGGCGTCCCGAACCGCGACCGCGCGCCGCTCGTGTGGCAGTACCTCGAAACGCACTTCGAGCCCGATCGAACAGAAGGCGAGCTCGTGTTTTGGAGGCGGAAGCAGTAGGCGCCACGCATCCCTGCTACCATCCGCGCCGATGTCCGCCACCGAAGCCCCCGTCCGCCCGCGCGCGTCCCTCCTCGCCCGTTTCGCCGCCTTCGTCGCCGAGCGCCATCCGTTCGCATTGAAGGCCGCGCTCGCGGCGCTCGAAGACGCGATCGGCGACCGCGAGCTGGACGAGCGCGATCCGGCGGCCGTCGACGCCTTGCGTGAGCCGCTGCGGCGCGCGCTCGAGCCCTCGCTCGCGAACGCGCTCACGCCGGAGACGGTCGTCACGAACGTGCCCGAAACGACGCCGGGCATCAGCGTCAATCAGCGCCTACATCGCGCCGTCGCGTCCGTCATCGAAGACTGCGACGCGTTCCTCCGCCGCGAAGCCATCGCCGCATCGCTCACCGCCGACGAACGCCGCGCGATTCTGCGGGGCATGATCCTCACCCGCGCCGTCGACAATCGCCTCAAGGCGTTCTTCACCGGCGGCGAAGTGCGGTGGGGCAACACCTCCTTTCAAGGCAAAGGTTTCCGATCCCTCGGCCAGGAGGCGATCTACGCGGCGGTCATCCGTCTGCGCAAAGGCGGCGAGAACACCGACGTCGTCTCCCCGATGATCCGCGACCTCGGCGCCGTGCTCGCGATGCACGACGCGCCCGAAACGGTGCGCATGGTCCTCAGCGCGCAGATGGGCAAGGCCGGCGCGCCGATGAACGGCCGCGATCTGCACGTCGGCGACTGGGAGCACGGCATCTATCCGGCGATGGCGCCGCTCGGCAGCCCGGCGCTGACGATGGCCGGCCTGGCCATGGCGTTCGCGATGGACAAAAGCGAACGCGTCGCCGTCTCCTTCGTCGGCGAAGGCTCGACCTCCCTCGGCGAATGGCACGAGGCGATCAACGCCTGCGCCGCGCGCAAGCTGCCGGCGATCTTCTGCGTGCAGAACAACCAGACCGCGCTCTCGACGCCGGTGCGCGAGCAGTCCGCGGTGCGCGTCTTCGCCGACAAGGCGATCGGCTACGGCATCCCGAGCGTGACCATCGACGGCACCGATCCGGACGCGATCGCGGCCGCGTTCACGTGGGCCGCGGAACGCGCGCGCGAAGGGCATGGCCCCGCGCTCATCGAGCTCGTGGCCATGCGCATGTGCGGCCACGCCCATCACGACGACATGCTCTACCTCGGCAAGGATCCGCAACCGTCGTGGTCCTATCCGCCGCTCACCGAAACGGGCTACGCGGACCGCGAGCTGTATGACTTCTGGTGCAAACGCGATCCGCTCGTCACGTACGCCGAGCGTCTCGAAAACGAAGGATTGCTGACCGCTACGGATGTCGAGCGCTACAAGTCCGAGGCGGAGGAGATGGTGGAACGCGAGGCCCGGGCGGTGATCGAAGCGCCGTGGCCCGATCCGTCCCTCGCCGGCCACGACGTCTACACCGACGACGAGCAACGCACGCACATCGAATTCCTCGACGACGCCGAGCGCCGCAAACCGGCGCAGCTACCGTCGGTAGAGACGGGACCGGCGTTCGATCCGAAGGGAAAGACGTTCCTCGAAGCCGTGATGCTCGGCGTCGGAGACGCGTTGCGCAACGATCCGCGCACGTTCGTTTACGGTGAGGACGTCGGCGGCAAGTACGGCAACGCCTTCCTCCTGCTGCGGCCGCTGCTGAAAGACTTCGGCGATCGCATCGTCAACAGCGTCTTGTCCGAGGGGTCGACGCTCGGGGTTTGCGTGGGGGCGGCGCTGGCCGGGAAACGGCCGATCGGCGAGATCCAGTTCAACGACTTCATCGCCACCGGCTTCAACCAGCTCGTCAACAACGCGGCGAAGATTCACTATCGTTGG
>JAFAVZ010000387.1 GCA_019242175.1 Acidobacteriota bacterium | reverse complement strand
CGTCCCGGCCCCAGGCGTCCTCGGCAACGACACCGATCCCGACTCGACGCTCACTGCTTCGGTCGTCACCGGCCCGGCGCACGGCACGCTGACGCTCAATCCGAACGGCTCGTTCACCTACGTGCACGACGGCAGCGAAACGACCTCCGACTCCTTCGTCTATCAGGCTTCGGACGGTACGCTGACCTCGAACGCGACGGTGACGATCACCGTCACGCCGGTCAACGATCCGCCGGTCGCGAACAACGACGCGTACACCGTCGCGGAAGGCGGCACGCTGAACGTGCCCGCTCCGGGCGTGCTCGCGAATGACACCGATCCCGACTCCACGCTCACGGCGGTCGTCGTCACCGGTCCGGCTCACGGCACGCTGACGCTCAACGCCGACGGCTCCTTCACCTACACCCACGACGGCAGCGAGACGACGTCCGACTCGTTCACCTACAAGGCGAACGACGGCGCGTCCGACTCGAACGTCGCGACCGTGACGATCACCGTCACGCCGGTCGACGACGCGCCGGTCGCGGTCAACGACGCCTACACCGTGGCGGAAGGCGGCACGCTGAACGTCCCGGCTCCGGGCGTCCTCGGCAATGACACGGACGTCGATACGCCGGCGGCCTCGCTCAACGCGGTGCTCGTCAGCGGCCCGGCGCACGGCTCGCTCACGTTCAACGGCAACGGCTCGTTCACCTACGTCCACGACGGCAGCGAGACCACGACCGACTCGTTCACCTACCGGGCGAACGACGGCACGAGCAACTCGAACGTCGCGACGGTGACGATCACCATCACGCCGGTCGACGACGCGCCGGTCGCGGTCAACGACGCTTACACGGTCAACGAAGGCGGCACGCTGAACGTCCCCGCTCCGGGCGTCCTGGCGAATGACACCGACGTCGATACGCCGGCGGCTTCGCTCACGGCGGTCCTCGTCAGCGGCCCGACGCACGGCGCGCTCACGCTGAACGCCGACGGCTCGTTCTCCTACACGCACGACGGCAGCGAGACGACGTCGGACACATTCACCTACCGCGTGAACGACGGCACGAGCAACTCGAACGTGGCCACGGTCACGATCGCCGTCACGCCGGTGAACGACCCGCCGGTCGCGAACCCCGACAGCTACACGTTCACCTCCGGCACGCACACCGTCGCGGCGCCGGGCGTCCTCGGCAACGACACGGACGTCGACGGCCCGTCGCTCACCGCGATCCTCGTCAGCGGCCCGACCGCCGGCACGCTCGTGCTCAACCCGAACGGCAGCTTCACCTTCAGCTACAGCGGCCCGCCGACGACCGTCACGTTCACCTACAAGGCGAACGACGGCACCTCGGACTCGAACGTCACGACGGTCACGATCACGATCGTCAACCAGGCGCCAGTCGCCAATCCCGACAACTTCGTCGCGGTCGGCAACACCGAGCTCCGCGTCGGCACGGGCGGCACGACCTACCCGGCCGCGGTCGTCGTCGGCAGCGTCCTCGCCAACGACACCGATGCGGAAGGCGATGCGCTGACCGTGAGCGGCGTCGCGACGCCCCCGGCGCACGGCACGGTCACGATCAATCCGGACGGCTCCTTCAACTATCTCCCCGCCGCCGGCTACCTCGGCTCCGACTCGTTCCAGTACACGGTGACGGACGGCGCGAACACCGCGACCGGCACCGTGACGCTCTCCATCGGCACGCGGATCTGGTACGTCCGCAATGACGCGGCGGCCGGCGACGGCCGTTCGCCCTCGCCCTTCAACACGCTCGCCGCAGCCGCCTCGGCGGTCCCGGCCGGCGACATCATCTATGTCCACCGCGGCAACGGCACGACGCTCGGCCAGAACGCCGGCATCACGCTGCAGAACAACCAGCAGCTGATCGGCGAAGGCGTGGCCCTTGTCGTCTCGCCGTACACGCTCTACCCGGCCGGCCTCCCCCCGACCATCGGCAACTCCGGCGGCGTGGGCGTCACGATGGGCAACGCCAGCGCGGTCCGCGGCGTGAACGTCGCGGCGAACAGCATCGGCATCGCCTCCGGCGCGAAGACCAACGGCACGATCGAGACGGTCAACGTCACGGGCGGCACGGATGGCATCTCCATCAGCAGCGGCGCCGGCACGTTCACGCTCACGAACGTCAACCTCGCGCCGGGCGCGAACGGCCTCGTGATCAACGGCGGCACGCCGACGATCAACGCGGCGAACCTCGACGTCACGACGACGGGCGGCAAGGGTATCTTCGGCAACGCGGGCACGCTCAACGTGACCGCCGGCGCCGACGGTTCCACGGTCGCCACCACGGGCAACACCGCCGTCGACCTGAGCAACATGACGCTCGGCGTCACGCTGCGCAGCGTCGCCGCGTCGGCCGACGCGAACGGCATCCTCGTCAACAACACGACCGGCTCGTTCACCGTCACCGGCACCGGCAGCACCGCCGGCTCGGGTGGCACGATCTCGGGCATGACGACGCGTGGTGCGAGCTTCATCAACGCTGCCGGCATCTCGCTCAGCAACATGGCCTTCACCGGCAACGCGACGACGAACGGCACCGCGGCGACCGTCTGCGGCGACACGTTCAGCGGCACGAATACCGGCTGCAACGCGGCGATCCACTTCGTGAACGTCGCCGGCGCCTCGCTGACGAACGTCACGGTCACCGGCAGCGCGCAGATCGGCATCAACGGCAACAGCGTGTCGAACCTGACGATGACGAACGTCGAAGTGGCGAACGCGGGCAACGAGACGTTCGAGCACGGCGTGCAGTTCGCCAACCTCACCGGCACGGCGATGATTACCGGCTCGAACTTCCACAACAACTCCCACCGCCAGTTCACGGTGCAGAACTCCACCGGCTCGCTGAACCTGACGATCAACGGCACGAACTTCAGCAGCGTCGCCGTGGCGTCGGGCGCGCAGGGCGCGCTCGTCAGCGCGCACGGCACGGCGTCGATCACCGCGAACGTCGGCACCTCGACGTTCCACGACAACTTCGGCGCCGGCTGGTTCACCGACCTCGCGGACACGGCGACGGCGAACATCACCATCTCCGGCAGCACGTTCACGACGAACGCGCAGGGCGTCTTCATCGGCACGAGCGGCTCCTCGTCCGTCACCTACGCGTTCAACGGCAACACCAGCAACTTCAGCCAGTCTTCGCCGTTCACGGTGCAGAAGGGCGGCACGGGCAACGCGATCGGCTCGGTGACGAACAACATCCTCGGCACCACCGGCGTCGCGAACTCGCTCTGCTCGGTCCCCTGCGACGCGATCAACCTCACGGCCACGGGCAGCGGTACGGTGCAGTCCACGGTCAGCGGCAACACGCTGCGCCAGATCACCAGCCGCGCCATCGCCGTGAGCCCCGGCTCGGGCAGCACGAACACGCTGGTCAAGATCTTCAACAACAACATCGCCGACCCGACGATCAACGCCCAGAACGGCATCTTCACCCAGTCCGGCACGGCCACGACGGACACGACGTCGGTCTGCGCCGAGATCACGAACAACACGATCGTCGGCGTCTACGGCAGCGGCCAGATCCGCGTTCGTAACCGCTTCGCCGGCACGACGTTCCGTATCCCCGGCTTCCCCGGACCGGGCAACGACACGACGGCCGTCGAGACTTACCTGATCTCGCAGAACCCCGGCGTCACCAGCGCCACGGCGACGATCAACGGCAACACGTTCGGCGGCGGCGCGAGCTGCTTCTGATCTTTCTCTCGCAACGCAGGGCCGGCTCTCCAGCCGGCCCCAAAAGGGCGCTCTTCGGAGCGCCCTTTTTCCTGTTCGTCCCCGCCCACCGGGCCTTCATCACCTCGTAACCCTGCGTTTGCAACGAGCCCTTCGTGACGGCCCCATACTGCGCAGCGCATGAAGAAGCTGCTGCTGGCACTCCTCCTCGACGCCGCCGTTCGCGCCGACGTCCTCCTCGTCGTCACGAAGGTCGACAACTCGCTCACGTTCATCGACCCCGTGACGATGAAAGTCACCGGCAAAGTGCCGGTCGGCGAAGGGCCGCACGAGGTTGCGGCGTCGACGGACGGCCGCATCGCGGTCGTCTCGAACTACGGCACCGGCCCGAAGCCCGGCTCGTCGCTCTCGATCATCGACGTTGCGGCGAAGAAGGAGAAACGCCGTCTCCAGCTCCCCGGCCTCCTCCGCCCGCACGGCCTCTTCGCCATCGGCTCGAAGATCTACCTCACGTGCGAAGGCAGCCGCGCCGTCGCCCGCTACGACGTCGCCAGCGACAGCGTCGATTGGATCGCCGGCATCGGCCAGGAAACGACGCACATGGTCGTCGTCCAGACGGGCGAGAAGAAGATCTACACGACCGACATCAGCTCCGACACGGTCAGCTCCGTCGACCTCTCCTCGGCGCCGGTGAAGTTCCCGCTGAAGCACATCCCCGTCGGCAAAGGACCGGAAGGCATCGCCATCTCGCCGGACGGCAAGGAAGTCTGGGCCGCGCAACGGGGCGACGGCAACATCGCCGTGATCGACACCGCGACGGACAAAGTCGCGCGCACGATCCCCGCCGGCAAGCTCCCCTTCCGCCTCCAGTTCACGCCGGACAACAAACGCGTCATCGTCACCGACGCCGTTGCGCGCGAGCTTCTGGTCTACGACGCCGCGACGAAGGAGATCGTCGCCCACATTCCGATGGAAGAAGACCCGGTCGGCCTCGTCCTCTCCGCGGATGGCAAGAAGGTCTTCATCAGCCACACCGGCGCCGCGAAAGTCGCGGCCGTCGACCTCGAAACCATGAAGGTGCTCGGCGCGGCTACGACGGCGGAGCAGCCGGATGGTCTTGCGTACGCGGTCGGGCGGTGAGCGAGGAGAGGAACAGCCAGAGCACGCCGCCCGTGATGGCCACGTCGGCGATGTTGAACACGCCCGTGTGCAACGGCCCCGCTTCCATGTAGATGAAGTCCGTCACCCGCCCGCCCCGCGCGATGCGGTCGATCAGGTTCCCGATCCCCCCGCCCACCACGAGCGAGACGGCGTACGCCTCGCTCGCCCGCACCCGGCCCGTCACCAGCGCGTAAGCCGCGAACGCGAGCGTGAGCCCGACGAACACGCCGAACAGGATCGTGCGCGCCGTCGGCGGCAGATTGGCGCCGAGGGAGAGGAAGGCGCCCGAGTTCTCGGTGACGAAGAAGGAGACCAGGCCGCCGAACCACTGCCGCGGCACGTCGAGATGCGCCCGCACCCACGCCTTCGACCACTGATCCAGCACGAGGACGAGGGCGACGAGAGAAACGATCACGAGGCGGCGGCGCATGGGGGGCGAATCGTACCGGCGAAAGCCCTGCGTGTCACGACAAGCACGTGGCGACCGGCTTCAGCCGGTCGCGGAGCGGGCTGAAGCCCGCTCCCACGTACATTTTCCTAATTCACCACTTCCGGGGGCGTCCGGTCCCGCTCCGTCCACGCGTGGATCGTCGTCACGTTCTGGAACCCGCGCGGCAGCTTCAGCCCGCGTTGCGCGCGCTTCCCGATGTACGGCTCGAGATCGTGCCCCTTCAAATTCGTGAACCGTTTGCCCGCCGTCACGATCAGCGTCCCGCCTTCCGGCACGACGGCGATCGCCACGATCTTCTCCGGCGCGATCGGCGTCCGGTGGATCTTGATCGTCTGCACGCCCTTGCCCCGCGCCATCAGCGGCAGGTCGACGGCCGCGAACAGCAGCAGCTTCCCTTCCGTCGTTGCCGCGGCGACGCGATCCGTCTCATGCACCTTCACCCGCTGCGGCCGCAAGACCGCCGCGCCGTCCCCGACGTTCACCACCGACTTGCCCGCTTTCCGATCCGTGAGCAGATCCTCGAAGCGGACGACGAACCCGTAGCCGTCGTCGGTCGCCATCAGCCAGAGATCGTCCGGCTCGCCCATCATCACCGCCAGGAACGACGCGCCGGGCGGCGGCTGCAGCGAAGACGTCAACGGCTCGCCGTGTCCCTTCGCGGACGGCAACTCGTGCGCCGGCAGCGCATACGTGCGCCCGGTCGAGTCGAGGAACACCACGAGCTGGTTGCTGCGTCCCTTCGCCGCCATCAGGAACTGGTCGCCTGACTTGTACTGCAGCGCCGTCGGGTCGATGTCGTGGCCTTTGCCGGACCGGATCCAGCCGCGCTCCGAGAGCACGACCGTCACCGTTTCGGAGGGGATGAGCGCCGCCGGATCGAGCGCCTTCGCCGCCTCGCGCTCGACGATCGGCGAACGCCGGCGATCGCCGAACTCCTCCGCGTCGCGCACGAGCTCGTCGCGCGTTTGCTTGCGCAGACGCGCCTTCGACCCGAGGATTTTCTCCAGGGCCGAACGCTCCTCGGTGAGCTTGTTCTGCTCGCCGCGGATCTCCATCTCCTCGAGCTTGTTGAGGTAGCGCAGCCGCAGCTCGAGGATCGCCTCCGCCTGCAGATCGGAGAGGCGGAACCGTTTCATCAGCACCGGCTTCGGCTCGTCCTCGGTGCGGATGATGCGGATCACTTCGTCGACGTTGAGGTACGCGACGAGGTAGCCGTCGAGGATGTGGATGCGCGCGTTGACCTGGTCGTAGCGATACTGCAGCCGGCGCCGCACCGTCTCGATGCGGAACTCCAGCCACTCCTCGAGCAGGTCGCGCAGGTTGTACAGGCGCGGCCGGCCGTCGAGGCCGATGATGTTCATGTTCACGCGGTAGCTGCGCTCGAGGTCCGTCGTGGCGAAGAGATGGGCCATCACTTCATTGAGATCGACGCGGTTCGAGCGCGGCACGATCACCAGGCGCGTCGGCGCCTCGTGATCCGACTCGTCGCGCACGTCCTCGACCATCGGCAGCTTCTTCGCCGTCATCTGCGCGGCGATCTGCTGCTGCACCTTCGAGCCCGAGACCTGGAACGGCAGCGCCGTGATCACGATCTCGCCGTCCTCGATCTCCCACTTCGCGCGCTGGCGGATCGAGCCGTTGCCGGTCTTGTACATCTCCCGGATCTCCGCGGCCGGTGTCACGATCTCGCCCGCGGTTGGAAAGTCGGGGCCCTTCACGTGCCGCGTCAGTTGCGCGAGCGTCGCCTCCGGATCGTCGAGCAGCTCCAGGCACGCGTTCACGACCTCGCGCACGTTGTGCGACGGAATGTCCGTCGCCATGCCGACGGCGATGCCGCTGCCGCCGTTGAGCAGCACGTGCGGCAGCCGCGATGGCAGGAGACGCGGCTCCTTCATCGTCCCGTCGAAGTTCGGTCCCCATTCGACCGTGCCCTGTTCGAGCTCGGACAGAAGCGTCTGCGAGAACTTCGTCAGCTTCGCCTCGGTGTACCGCATCGCGGCGAACTGCTTCGGATCGTCCGGCGAGCCCCAGTTGCCCTGGCCGTCGATGAGCGGGTAGCGCATCGAGAACGGCTGGGCCATCAGGACCATCGCCTCGTAGCAGGCGGAGTCGCCATGCGGATGGAACTTGCCGATCACGTCGCCCACCGTGCGGGCCGATTTCTTCGGCTTCGAGCTCGCGGAGAGGCCGAGCTCCGACATCGCATAGACGATGCGCCGTTGTACCGGCTTCAAGCCGTCCGCGATGTGCGGCAACGCGCGGTCGAGGATGACATACATCGAATAGTCGAGGTACGCCTTGCGTGTGAACTCGGCGACCGGCTGCTGCTCGACTTCGGCGTAGGTGGGCGGCGGGGGCGGCTGGAAGTTTTTCGTGCTGTCGGAGCGGGATTTCTTGGCCATGAGTCGGGCGAAGCGTAAACCAAAGGGGAGGGATTTCCGAACAACACGATACGATGCCTGAAGGCTCCATGAGTCAGACCCCGATCGAAGAGCTGGCCCGGATGTCGTCGACCGAGGCGGTACGACGGCACTTCGATGAACGGAATACACGAGTGATTTCCGTGCCGCTCTTCCTTTCGGCACTCTTCACGATCGGCTTCCTCCTGGCCATGACGGTGCGCAATCACGTCACCCAGAAGCGGATCGTCCTGATCGCCGCCGATCTACTCCTCGTATTTCTCTGCACCTGGGCCCTCGAGCCCCGCCGCCGCCAACGCGGCGACCAGCGCCGCCGCGTCAACATCCGCGCCTGGACCCTCGGCTACCTCGCCGTCCAGCTCGTGATCCTCGAGGCCTCGATGGCCGGCTCGGAGTCGATGGTCGCGTTCTGCGTGCTCTTCCTCATGGCGCTGCTGTTCTTCCGCTTCGCGCCGCTGGAGCTCACCGGCCTGTTCGTGTTCGCGTTCATGAGCGTTTGGATCACGGCGCTGCTCGTCCCGGACAAGAAGCATCCCGGCATGGGCGAAGTCCTCGGTCCGGTCGGCGGCGTCGGAGGCGTGATGCTCGTCATCAGCCTCCTGCTGTCTTACTTCGCCCGGCGCAGCTTCCTTCAGACGTTCACCGGCGACCAACGCCGCGCGCGCGATGAGGTGCGAATGCGCGGCGAGCTCGCGCTCGCGCGCGAGGTGCAGCTCAGCATGCTGCCGACCGCGGCACCGCATCTCGACTGGGTCGACCTCGCCGGCGTGTCCGTTCCGGCCACGGAAGTCGGCGGCGACTACTACGACTACTTCCTCCTCGGCGACCACGGCATCGCGCTCGTGAGCGGCGACGTCGCCGGCCACGGCATGGCCAGCGGCATCGTGCTCGCCGCCGTGCGCGCCGGCCTCACGCTGCTTCGCGATTCGCTGCGCGAGCCGTCGAAGGTGCTCTCGCGCCTCGACCAGCTGATTCTCGATACGAGCAGCCGCCGCACGCTCGTCTCCGCCGCGATTCTGCTCCTCGATCGCGACGCCATGCGCCTGACGATCGCCAGCGCCGGCCACCCGCCCCTCCTCATCCGCCGCGACGGCGCCGTGCAAGTCGTGGAGCTGTCGTCGCCCCCGCTCGGCGTACGCCTCCCGCACGGCCCGACCGAACGCGAGCTCCCGCTGCAGACCGGCGACACGCTCGTGCTCTACAGCGACGGCGTCTACGAAACGCGCGGCAAGGACGACGACGAGCCATACGGCTTCGAACGCCTCGCGTCCCTCGTGCACAGGAACGCCGACGCGACCGCGACCGAGCTCCGCGACACCATCCTCCGCGATCTCGACCACTTCCGCGCCGGCACGGAACAAGCCGACGACGTGACGATCGTAGTGGCGCGAATGCGGTGAGAATGGGCGGTGAGCGGGCGTCTCGCCCGCAGGCAGCGGCACGTCTCGTGCCGCTGCTACGTCCACGGAGACGGCGAAAAATCTCCCGGCACGTACGCCTGCCGCCTGCACCAGGAGATCCTTCGCCGTCTACGCGGCTCAGGATGACAGCGGCTTACTCCAAATCTCCGCCTTGTTCCCCTCTTCCGTCAGCCACTGCTTCCGATCGCCCGCCCGGTTCTTCGCCAGCAGCATGTCGATCGACGCGGGCGCGACCGCCATCGAACTTCGCGACGCCATCCTCCGCAACCGCCACCGGACTTCACGACGCTATCCTCCGCGACCTCGACCACTTCCTCTTCACCGGCACGGAACAAGCCGACGACGTGACGATCGTCGTCGCGCGCATGCGGTG
>JAFAVZ010000266.1 GCA_019242175.1 Acidobacteriota bacterium | reverse complement strand
AGCGGATGCACGACGCGGGGGTGGAGCTGTTCAACCGCTTCGTGAAGGTGATGGAGCACATCGCGAACGTGGGCGGGACGCTCTCCCGGACGGTGGAGCAGTACAACAACATGATCCGCTCGATCGACATGCGGCTCTGGCCGAAAGGCGAGGAGCTCCAGCGCATGTCCGGCAACGGCAAAGACCTCGGCGATCTCAAACAGATCGAGGCAATCCCGCTCGAGTCCTCGAAGCTGCGCCTGACGTCGCAGGGCGAGGAGCCGGGCGACGTGGTCAAGCTGACGCGCTGAAAACGTAGGGCCGGCTCTCCAGCCGGCCCGATGTCGATGCTGGGCCGGCTGGAGAGCCCGCCCTACGTTCATGAGGCGCGCACTCCCGTTGGCGAGCTGAGCGGAAGGAAGGACATCCGCCTCTCCTGCGTTTCTCCTTCGTCCCGTGTCGATCGCCAGAAAAACCCAGCTCATCGTCGCCGTCCCGCTCCTCTTCGAGCTCGTGTTTCTCATCCTCTTCCTGGGCGCGGAGAGGCGAGCCGAGCAGTATCGCGAATGGCAGGCGCGGTCCACGGAAACCGCCTTGCTCGCCGAGCGGCTCCTCGTCGCCGCCAGCGACGCTCACTCCGCCCGCCGCAGCTTCGCGACGACGAAGGACCCGGCCCTCCTCGAGCGTTACGGACGCGCGAAAGACACGTTGGCCGAAGAGGTCCGGCAGCTCGAGATGATCTCGCGCATCGAGACCGAGGAACAGCTTCGGAGTCATGTGCCCGACCGGTACACGGTCGACACCGTGAAGCACGCGATGGCAACGGTCGTTCGGCATCTCGAAGATCCAGCGATCGGCGAGGACGTCCGGACGAGCGTCCTGGAAGACTTCCGCAGCGACATCCGCGGCTTCCAACACGAAGAGTTGGAACGGCAGCGCGAAGAGCGCACGGAGCTCGAGCACTACGCGCGCATTCGGCGCTATCAGGCGTTCGCATTCATCGTCACGAACATCCTTCTCACCATCGCGATGCTCGTGTTTCTCCTGCGCCGCACGCGCCGGCGCCTGCAGTACGTGATCGACAACATGAATCGTCTCGCCGCGGGCGAGCCGTTGCATCCGCCCACTGCCGGCTCGGACGAGATCGACAAGCTCGACGACGGCTTCCACGAGATGGCCGAGCGCCTCGAGCTCGCGCGGCGCGACCTCAGCACGAAGAACGAAGAGCTGGCCCGCCTCAACGCGGAGAAGAGCCGGTTCCTGGGCATGGCCGCGCACGACCTCCGCACCCCGCTCTTCGGCACCCTCACCTCGGCCGAGCTGCTGATGCGGCGCAAGACGCTTTCCGACGCCGACCGCCAGCTCGTCGACCGCATCCGGGCGGCGGTCGGGATGATGTCCAACCTCGTCACCGACTTCCTCGACGTCTCCATGATCGAGGCCGGCGAGCTGCGGTTGCGCCGTTCCGAGACCGACCTCGCGTCCGTCGTGCGCGAATGCGTCGCGATGCACGAGCCGCTTGCGGCGCAGAAGCAGATCGCCATCGACCTCGAAGCGAACGGCGCCGCGCCGGCGTTCATCGACCGGGAGAAGATCGCGCAGGTTCTGACGAACCTCCTCACGAACGCGATCAAGTTCTCGCCCCAGGGCAGCTGCGTGACGGTGCGCGTCGGATGCGAGAGCGATGGCGACGCGCGCGTCGACGTGATCGATGAAGGGCAAGGCATCGCGCCGGAGGAGATGGAGCGCCTGTTCCAGCCTTTCTCGCGCACCTCCGCGCGATCGACCGCTGGCGAGTCTTCTACCGGGCTTGGATTATTGATCTGCAAGAAGATCGTGGAAGGGCACGGCGGTAGGATTTGGGCCGAGGGCGAGGACGGGAAGGGAGCGTCGTTTTCCTTTGTGCTACCATCCGCCTCGTGACGTGCCACCCTTACATCACGGAGAACGAGTCGGCCCCGGTCGCCTCGTGTCTTTGGCTCGTCTGAATCCCTCCTCCTAAATCCCCGCTCGAGGCCGGCCGAGACGCGAAGCCTCGCATGGGCTTGGCCAACAAGCGCCGCGGGCCGCGCTCGCTCCGCCGGCAACGAACGGAGAACGCCATGATCATCGTCATCGACAACTACGACTCCTTCACCTACAACCTCGTCCAGCAGGTCGAACGGTTGGCCGGGATGCCCATCGGCGTCCTGCGCAACGACGCGTTCGATCCCGATCAGCTTCTCGCCGAAAAGCCCTGCTCCATCGTGATCTCTCCCGGCCCCGGCACCCCCGCCCGCGCCGGCCGCATCATCGAGCTCATCCGCGCCAACCGTTCCGTCCCCATGCTCGGCGTCTGCCTCGGACATCAAGCCATCGGCGAAGCCTTCGGCGGCCGCATCGTGCGCGGCAAAGTGCCGGTCCACGGCAAAGTGACGACGGTGCAGCATCACGGCGAACGGCTCTTCGAAGATTGCCCCGCGCCGTTGCGCACGGCGCGCTATCACTCACTCGTCATCGATCGCAGCACGCTCCCGGACGAGCTGATCGTCGATGCCGAGACCGACGACGGCGTGATCATGGCCGTCTCGCATCGGACGCGGCCGATCTTCGGCATCCAGTTCCATCCGGAGTCGTACGGCACCGTCGACGGCGACGTCTTGATCCGCAACTTCCTCGACTTCACGGAGAAGGGCGTGCTCGCGGCCGAGGATCGGGCCGAGGCGGCGCGATGATCGCGGAGGCGATTCGTCAACTGCTGGACCATCGCGACCTCGGCAGGGACGACATGCACGCCGTTTTCTCCCAGGTGATGGATGGCGCGGCGAGCGATGCGCAGAAGGCGGCGCTCCTCGTCGCGTTGCGGATGAAAGGCGAGACGGCGGACGAGATCACCGGCGCCGCACTGGCGATGCGCGAACGCGTGACGCCGCTCGACGTCGACCGCGACGCACTCGTGGACACGTGCGGAACGGGCGGGGACGGGCGCGGGACGTTCAACATCTCGACGATCGCCGCACTCGTCGCGGCCGGCGCCGGGGCGAACGTCGCGAAGCATGGCAATCGCGCGGTGTCGTCGGCTTGCGGCAGCGCGGATCTGCTCTCGGCGCTCGGCGTCGAGATCGAGCTCGATGCGGCGCAGATGGCGAACGTGTTGCGCCGCGTCGGCATCGCGTTCCTCTTCGCACCCCGGCTGCATCCGGCGATGAAAGCCGTGGTTGGCGTCCGCCGCGAGCTGGGTATCCGCTCCATCTTCAACGTCCTGGGGCCGCTCACGAACCCTGCGTTCGCGCGGCGGCAGGTGATGGGCGTCTACTCCGATCACCTCGTCGAAGTCATCGGCCGCGTCCTCCTCGCCCTCGGCGCCGAACACGCGCTCGTCGTGCACAGCCGCGACGGCTTGGACGAGATCTCCGTCTCGGCACCGACGCGGATCTGCGAAGTCCACGAAGGCGCGTTGCAGGTCTACGAGATCGAGCCGGCGCACCTCGGCCTGGAAACGCATGCGATCGAAGCCGTGGCCGGCGGCGATGCGGCGATGAACGCCGGCATCGCGCGCGACGTCCTCGGCGGCGGCGACGGCGCGACGCGGGACATCGTGCTCGCGAACGCCGGCGCGGCGTTGTACGTGTCGGGCGCGGCGGCGTCGCTGCGCGACGGCGTGGCGCTCGCGCGTCAGGCGCTGGCCTCGGGCGCAGCGAAGGCGAAGCTCGACGAACTGATCGAGGCGTCGCGGAGCGCGGCATGAACGACGTGCTGGCGCAGATCGTCGCGC
>JAFAVZ010000187.1 GCA_019242175.1 Acidobacteriota bacterium | reverse complement strand
GGCCTCGTCGAATTCGTCGGCGTCGGCAACATCGCCGGCGTCGTGATCGACGACATCCAACGGCGCACCGTGTCTTACGGCGGCATCGTGGGACACGAGATGCGGAAGGTGCAGACGTTCACGTATCCCTGGTCGCCGAGCTCGATGCTGATCATGCATTCCGACGGTATCGGCACGGCGTGGAACCTCGACAGCTACCCCGGACTCGCGCATCGCGCGCCGGAGATGATCGCCGCCGCGATCTTTCGCGACTTCGCGCGCGGCAACGACGACGCCACCGTCGTGGTGGCGAAGGCGGTGTGATGCTCGTCCCCCTCTCCTCCGTCTCGCTCAACTACGACTACGACCTCGTCGCCGCGCGCCGCCGCGCGCGCCAGATCGCCGCGCTCCTCGGTTTCGACGAAGGCGAGCAGACGCGCATCGCCACCGTCGCCTCGGAGATCGCGCGCAACGCGCTGCGCTACGGCAAAGGCGGCCGGTTCGAATTCGGCATCGATCGCCGCGACCGCAACGACATGCTGGTGATGACCGTGAGCGATCGCGGCCCAGGCATCTCGAACCTCGACGACATCCTCGCCGGCCGCTATCAATCCACGACCGGTATGGGCCTCGGCATTCTCGGCGCGCGCCGGCTGATGGACGAGTTCTCGATCACGTCCAGCGAAGGCAAAGGCACCGTCGTAGTGATGCGCAAGCAGCTGCCGCCCGGCGCCGCGCCGGTCACCAACGCGCGCATTGGCGCGCTGGCCGACGACCTCGCGCGGCAGAAGCCGGAGAACCCGATCGAGGAGATCCAGCAGCAGAACGGCGAGCTCCTCGCTGCGCTCGCGACGCTCAACGATCGGCAGGAAGAGCTGGAGCGGCTGAACCAGGAGCTGGAAGACACGAACCGCGGCGTGCTCGCGTTGTACGCGGAGCTCGACGAGAAGGCCGAGCATCTGCGCCAGGCGGATCAGCTCAAGACGCGCTTCCTCTCGGACATGTCGCACGAGTTCCGCACGCCGGTGAACTCGATCATCGCCCTCGCGCGCCTGTTGTCCGAGGCGTCGCTTGCGGATGAGGAGGCGAAACAGATTTTTCTCATCCGCCGCGCAGCCGAAGACCTCGCGACGCTCGTCGGCGATCTCCTCGATCTGGCCAAGATCGAGGCGGGCAAGGTCGACGTGCGGACGGCGGAGATCGAAGTGCCGAATCTCTTCAGTGCGCTGCGCGGCATGCTGCGTCCGCTGCTGGCGAATCGCTCGCTTTCCCTCGTCTTCGAAGAGGGCGACGGGCTGCCGACGATGTACACCGATGAGGCAAAGCTCGCCCAAATCCTGCGCAACTTCATCTCGAATGCGCTGAAGTACACGGAGCGCGGCGAGGTGCGCATCTCCGCGGCGTTGCAAGGCGAGGTGATCGTCTTCACGGTGGCGGACACGGGCATCGGCATCGCGCCCGACGATCAGGAACGGATCTTCGAGGAGTTCACACAGGTCGACCATCCGTTGCAGGAACGGCAGAAAGGCACGGGCCTCGGATTGCCGCTCACGCGCAAGCTCGCCGCGCTGCTCGGCGGACGCGTGGGCGTGCGCAGCGAGGTCGGCGTCGGCAGCGCGTTCTGGGCCGAGATTCCGGTGCGCTACCAGGGCGTGACCGCGGCGCGGGCGTCGTCGCAAACGGCGCCGGACCAGCCGATCACCGGCGCGGCCGAGCGCACGCTGCGCGTCCTCGTGATCGACGACGACGAGACGGCGCGTTACACCGTCACCAGCTTCGCCGTGCGTCCCGGCGTCGAGGTGAGCGAGGCGGAGAGCGGCCTGCAGGGAATCATGAAGGCGCAGGCCGAACGGCCCGACCTCATCCTGCTCGACCTCATGATGCCCGGCGTCGGCGGCCACGAAGTGTTGCAGCGGCTGCGCAGCGATCCGAACACCGCGAGCATCCCGGTTGTCGTGATCACGTCGCGCTTCGTGAACGAAGAGGAGAAGCGCGAGATCCTCTCCAAGGCTTCGGCCGTCGTCTACAAAGGCGACCTCTCGCGCGACGTCGTGACCCGCGCCATCGACGAAGCACTGTCAGTGGGCGAGTAGCTGATCGACGGCGGTCGCGAGCTCCCGCACGTCCAACGGCTTGCGAAAGACGCCGCGCACGAGGCTGGGATAGTGCTGCGCGATCTCGTCGTCCCGCAGCTCCGACTGCGGCGTGGCGGTGATCACGACGACCGCCGGATCCTTGCCGAGGACTCTGAGGGATTCTAGGAAATCGACGCCGGTCATCTTCGGCATCCACACGTCGAGCACGATCACGGCGTAACGGTTGAGCGCGAGCTGATGCAGAGCTTCGACGCCATCGCGTGCGCCGTCGACGTCGACCCTCTCCCGTTCCCGAAGGAAGTCGATGAGGCCTCTGCGGATGGCTTCGTCATCCTCCACGACGAGGATGCGTTTGAGGGCTTCCATACGAAGCATAAAATCCGCCAGACGGGAGGCCGGCGGATGGCGGCAACGAAGGCGAAGCAGACGAGCAAGACAGCAGCAGCGAAAGAGCCAAAGGAAGCGAAGGACGCGAAAGGCGGCAAGACCGAACGCGTCAACGTATGGCTTACGCCGGAACAGGTGGCGTGGTTGAAGTCGAAGAAGAACGTTTCGGAAACGGTGCGCGCACTCGTGACCGAGGCGATGAACATGCAACGACTCGCGGAAAGCGTGAAGAAACCGGCGAAGAAAAAATAGGTGTCATCCTGAGCCGCGCAGAGGGCGAAGGATCCGTACCTTGGAACGCCGCGCAAGATCGGTACGGATCCTTCGCCCTCTTCGGGGCTCAGGATGACAACGCCGCTGCTGCGTCCCGCACCGTGATCAGCTGGGCCACGATGCTCACCGCGATCTCGTACGGATGATTCGTTCCGATCTCCAGGCCGATCGGGCAACGGAACGCGCGTTTCGCCTCGGGGGGGAGGCCTGCTTCCTCGATGTCGCGTTTGAGGATGTTCGCTTTGGCGTCGCTGCCGATGACGCCGAGGTAGGGGAACGTGCGGGTGCGGAGGATCTCGAGGAGGATCGGCTTGTCGGTGCCGTGGCCCATCGTCATCAGGATGACGAACGCGTCGCCCGGCAGGCTGGCGACGAGGGACGGCATGTCCGGCGCGATCACGGGCGTCAGCTTCGGCGAGCGCGGCAGCTTCTCGATCCATTCGCGCCGCGGATCGATTACGGTGAGGCGGCAGTCGAGGTTGACGAGGATCGATGTCAGCGCCTGCGACACGTGGCCTGCGCCGAAGATCACGATGTGCCAGCGCCGCGCGTTGTGAGCCTCGAAGTAGAGCTTCACGATGCCGCCGCACGTCATGCCGACGTCTTTCGCGAGGTTCCACTGCGCGAACCGCGTCGACTCGGCGATCTCGCCGGTCAGCATCTTCTGCGACTCGGCAATCGCCTTCGTCTCGATGCGCCCGCCGCCGACGGTGCCGAAATGCAGGCCGTCCGCCGTGACGATCATCTTCGAGCCGCGTTCGTTCGGCACGCTGCCCATGACGTCGACGACGGTCACCGTGACGAGCGGAACCTCGTCGGCGAGGAGCGTGCTCAGCGTCTCGAAGAACGTGGCCACGGAGGCGATTGTAAGATGCGCGGCGTGGATGTGATCGAGATCGGCTCTCGCGCCCGCGCCGCTCTGGCCCGCGCGCCGCGTTACGAAGTGCTGATGACGTTCTCCCGCGGCGAGGTCTGGCGCACCGCGGCGGGCGACATCGTGTGGGTCGACGACGATCCCGATGCGTTCTCGCCGATGGGCGTTCTCGTCGCTCGCACGGCGGCTCCTCCTCTGCGCGACGAAACCATTCGCACGCTTCTCGACGAGGCCGTCGATCGCGCCATCGATCATTTCCTCGCGACGCTCGATCCACAGCCGCTCGTCGGCCTCGGTCCCGGACTCACGCCCGCCGGCGACGACTTCCTCGGCGGCTTCGTCACGATCCATCCGCTCGCGATCGATGTTTCGCAGACCCACGAGATCAGCCGCGCACGATTGCAGATGCATTTGCGCGGCGAGGGTACGCGCGCCGAGAGGCGCTTCATCGAGGCGCTGCGTTGCGGCGACGACACGAGCGCGGCGGAACGGGCCCTCGAAAGATTGGGCGCGACGAGCGGACGCGATTTCATCCGCGGGGCTCGCGCGGCGATGGAGCTCGCGCGATGACGTGGGGCGAGCGCATCGATCGCGCGAACGCCGAGGCCGTGCGGCGCATGCTCGCGGCGCGGCCGCACTGGATCGACGTTGCGACGGTGCCGGGCATGGGCGCGCGCGACATTCATCATTCCGGTCCGCCAGTAACAATCGATCGCATGAGCGGCGCGCAATCGGGCGCCGTGCTCTGCGCGAAACGCTTCGAAGGCTGGCCGGACGACGAGCCGGTATCGCTCTCGCCGAATCATCATCACGATGGTGTTGGCCCGATGGCGGGCGTCGTCTCGCCGTCGATGCCGGTCTTCATCCTAGAAGACCGCGCGAGCGGTCGCCGCGCCTACGCCGCGCTCGAAGAGCCGCGCATGAACTTCGGCGCGTACGACGAAGCGGCAGTCGAGCTGCGCCGTTGGTGGGCAACCTTCCTCGCGCCGGCGCTTGGCAAGGCGATCCGCGAACGCGGCGGACTCGATCTCGTGCCGCTGATCGCTCGCGCACTGCATCGCGGCGACGAAATGCACAACCGTCCCGCGGCGGCGACGAGCCTGATGTTGGTCGAGCTTGCGCCGTTCCTGCCGCGCGAAGCGATCGAGTACATCCGCGACGACGAGATCTTCTTCCTGTCGCTGAGCATGGGCGCGTCGAAGCTGATGGCCGACGCGGCGCGCGACGTCGAAGACTCGACGATCGTCACGGCGATGGCGCGCAACGGCACCGACTTCGGTCTCCGCGTCTCGGGCACCGGCGATCGTTGGTTCACCGCGCCCGCTCCCGTTGCCAAAGGCTTGATGCTCGCCGGCTATTCGGCGGCCGACGCCGGCGCGGACATGGGCGACTCCGCCATCACCGAAACCATCGGCCTCGGCGGCTTCGTGCTCCAAGGCGCGCCGGCCATCAACGAGATGCTCGGCACCACGGCATCCGAGGCCTGGACGATGGCGGAGGAGATGCGCGAGATCACGATCGCGACGCATCCGACCTGGACGCTGCCGGCGCTCGACTTCCGCGGCGCGCCGATCGGCATCGACATCCGCAAAGTCGTCGAGACCGGCATCCTCCCGCTCATCGATACGGCGATCGCGCACAAGCAAGCCGGCCATCCGATCATCGGCGCCGGCCTCACGCGTCCGCCGATGGAGTGCTTCACCGCCGCGCTGCGCGCATTCGCCGCCGATCGGGGGATCCGATGACGCTCGCGTCGATCGTTCGCCGCAACGAGTACCGCGATTCCGGCACGCTGATGGCGCTCGCTGCGAAACTGCAGGCGCTGCCCGGAATCACGCGCACCGCGGCGATCATGGCCACGCCGAAGAACGTGGAGCTGCTGACGCGCATGGGTTTTCCGGCTGCCGATGCCACGTCCTCGGATTTGTTGATCACCATGGAAGGTGACTCAAAAGACGCGGTGGACGCGGCGATCGCGCAGATTCCGTCGCTGCTCGAGCGCAAGAACGCAGGCTCGGGCTCGAGCCCGCGCGGACCGGCTGAAGCCCGCCCCTACATCGAGCACGCGAACCTTGCCGTGATCTCCGTTCCCGGTCCGTTCGCCGCGCGCGAGGCGCGCAAGGCGATGCGCGCGGGGCGTCACGTCTTTCTCTTCAGCAACGACGTCTCGCTCGAAGACGAGATCGCCTTGAAGGCCGAGGCTCGCGAACGCGGGCTGCTGTTGATGGGACCCGACTGCGGCACCGCGATCATCGATGGCACGCCAATCGGTTTCGCAAATCGCGTGCGGCGCGGCGCGATCGGCATCGTCGGCGCATCGGGCACCGGCATCCAGGAAATCTCCACGCTCGTTCACCGCCTTGGCCGCGGAGTCTCGCACGCGATCGGCACCGGCAGCCGCGATCTCTCCGACGCCGTCGGCGGCAGCTCGACGTTGCAAGGCATCGATCTCCTCGCTCACGACGCGGCGACCGAGGTGATGGTGCTCGTGTCGAAGCCGCCGTCGCCAAGCGTCGCCGCACGCGTGCGCGAGCACGCCGCGCAAACTGGCAAACGCATCGTCGAATGCTTCCTCGGCGGCGAGAAGACGCTCGAAGACGCGGCGCTCGAAGCATGCGGCCTCGATGCGCCGTCGCGCGTGGCGAAGCTGACGAACGTCGTCGGTCTGTTCAGCGGCGGCACGCTCGCGAGCGAAGCGCGCCGCATCACCAACGGCGACGTCGTCGACCTCGGCGAAGACGAATACACGCGCGGCCGTCCGCATCCGATGATCGATCCCACGATCCGCATCGAACGCATCGCGCAGGTTCCCGCCGATGCGACGCTCCTCCTCGACATCGTCCTCGGCGAAGGCGCGCATCCCGATCCCGCCGGCGCATTGATTCCCGCGATCGTCGCCCGCGGCGGTCGCACGTTTGCGTCGGTCACCGGCACCGACGACGATCCGCAAAACCGCAGCGCGCAAGTGCGCAAGCTGCGCGAGGCCGGAGTCGTCGTCTGTCGCAGCAATGCCGCCGCCGCACGCGGGGACGAATCCGAACTGCTCGAGCCGGCGATCGTCGCGCTCTTGAACGAGGCGGCGCCGATCCTCGGCAAGCCGCTCGTCGCGATCAACCTCGGGCTCGCTTCTTTCGCCGACACGTTCGCGCAAGTCATCCGCACCGATTGGCGTCCACCGGCAGGCGGCGATGAGGAGCTGGCGCGGATTCTCGACGAGCTAATGTAGGGCCGGCTCTCCAGCCGGCCCAGCGTTGATATTGGGCCGGCTGGAGAGCCGGCCCTACATTTCTCAGTCCCGTTCGCAAATCACGTTCAGCAGGACGTGCCTTCTCTCCTCGCGCGAGATCTGCAGCGCGCGCCACAGCGCCGAGGGCAACTCGCGCGGGTCCTCCACGCGGATCCCCACCCCGCCCGCCGCCTCGGCCACCTTGTCGTATTCCATCGCGACGTCGAAGTCGCACAGCGGGATGCGTCCCGGCCGAGCGCCTTTCTCCGCAAAGTACGAACGGCGGATCGTCGACCACGCGGTGTCGTTGAAGACGATGACCACGATCGGCAGCTTGTACGCCGTCGCGACGTAGTGCGCGGAGAGCGGCGTGTTGAAGAGATACGAGCCGTCGCCGAGCGTCACGACCATCGTCTGGTCGGGCGCCGCGAGCTGCGCGCCGAGCGCGGCGCCGAGGGACCAGCCGAGGCCGCTGGCGATGGAGTTCTCGAACCAGGAGTCGGGGAGGCGACGAGGCACGAGCTGCGGATCGAGGTCGTACTCGTTGAAGATGATCGTGCGGTCATCGACCGCCTCGCCGATGCAGTAGGAGAGGAATTGCTTCGTGATGCGCGGCTTCGTCGCGTCCGCGATCGCCGCACTCTGCGCCTGCTGCAATACGCGTCGATGTTCCGAGGCGAGGGCGTTGTAGCGCGTCTCGATGCGCGAACGTTCCGGCTTCAACTTCTCCAACGCCGAGGCCAGGCGGCGCAAGGTGAGCGCGGGATTGCCAGCGAGCGTGACGTCTGCCGGGAAGCTCCGCATCGGGATGCGCGAGTAGAGCGGATCGACGCCGATCTGGATGACTTTCGGCTGATGGCTGAGGCCCGCATGCGCCGGGATCCATGGAACTGGCGACTCCACGGCGACGATCACGTCTGCCTGCTTTACGAATGGCGACGGATTGAAGCCGACGTGCATCGGATGCCGCGTCGGGAAGTTGAAGAAGTTTCGTTTGCCGTGCTCGACGACGCCGATCGCATTGCGTTGCGCGAGCTGCAGCAACGCCTCCGGTGCGCCGCGATAACGGCCCGCTTCGGCGGTCACGATGAGCGGTCGCTGCGCGCTCGCGAGCAGTCGCGCCGCGCGGTCGATCGCATCCGCCGTCGGC
>JAFAVZ010000140.1 GCA_019242175.1 Acidobacteriota bacterium | reverse complement strand
GCGTCCACGTGCTCTTCGAGGATCAGGTGGGCGTTCGATCCACCCGCGCCGAACGAGCTGACGCCGGCGCGACGCGGATGCGCGCCGCGCTTCCACTCCGCCAGCGCCGTCTGCACGTAGAACGGCGAGTTGGCAAAGTCGATGTTCGGATTCAGCGGCTCGGCATGGAGCGACGGAACCAGTTGCTGATGCTTCAACTGCAGCAGCGTCTTCGTGACCGCCGCGATCCCGGCCGCAGATTCGAGATGGCCGATGTTCGACTTGACGGAGCCGATCGCGCAGAACTGCTTCTCAACGTTCGCATCCGATGCGTCGAGTGCGCGGGCGAGGCCGGTGATCTCGATGGGATCGCCGAGCGACGTGCCGGTGCCGTGGGTTTCGATGTAGCCGAGGGTTTTCGGATCGACGCCTGATTTGCGGATGGCGTCGAGCACGAGATCGCCTTGTGCGATCGGATTCGGGACCGTGTAGCCATTCGTCTTGCCGCCGTGATTGACGGTGCTGGCCTTGACGACCGCGTAGATCTGATCGCCGTCGCGGATGGCGTCGTCGAGGCGCTTGAGCAGCACGGCGCCGACGCCTTCGCCCGGCACGTAACCGTCGCCGCCCGCGCCGAAGCTGCGGCAACGTCCGTCACTGGCCATGAAGTTGCCCTGGCTCAGGCTCACGTACTTGTGGGGATGGATCGAGACGTTGACGCCGCCCGCGAGCGCCGCATCGATCTCTCCGCGACGCAGTTCCTCGCACGCGAGATGGATGCTCGTCAGCGACGAGGAGCACATCGTGTCGAGGGCCATGCTCGGGCCGTGGAAGTCGAAGAAATACGAGACGCGGTTCGCAATCGAGGCGTAGGAGGAAACCGGGACGGTGACGTCGCCGCGCAGCATCGCTTCGGCGCCATAGAGCTCGTACTGGCCATACATCACGCCGACGTAGACGCCGACGCGACCGCCGGCGAGGGACTGACGCGTGTAGCCGGCGTCTTCGATCGTCTCCCACGCGGTCTCGAGGAACAGCCGCTCCTGCGGATCGATCGCCGCCGCTTCCTTCGGCGAGATGTTGAAGAACAACGGGTCGAAGCGGTCGACGTCGGAGAGGAATCCGCCCCACTTGCTGTACGTCTTGCCGACCGTGCTCGGGCGCGGATCGAAGTAGCGGCCGTGATCCCAGCGCTCCATCGGGATTTCGGTGACGGAGTCGCGCCCGTTCTGCAGGTTCGTCCAGAATTCCTGGAGCGTGGCGGCCTGCGGATAGCGGCCGGCCAGACCGACGATGGCGATCTCGTTGCTCTTCGCGGCCGCGATGCTGACGCGCGGTTGCGATGGCACCGGAATCGCGGCTCGCGTCACCGATTGCGCCTTCACCGGCTGCGCAGTCGTGCCGAACTTCTCGCGCACGACGGACGCGTGAGCCTTGACGAGATAGGCGGCCAACGCGGCGATCGTCTGGTACTCGAAGAAGAGCGTCTTCGAGAGCGAGCCGAAGACTTTCTCCAGCTGGCTGGTGAGGCGCATCGCCTGCACGGAGTCGATTCCGTATTCTTCGAGCGGCGCCTGCACGTCGATCTTGTGCGCCGGCATCTTCAGGATTTCCGAGAATTCCTTGCGCAGGTACTCGTGCGTCTGCGCCGTGAGATCGGCCGCGTCGACTTCGACCCTGGCTGTCACGCGTTCCGGCGTTCTCGTGGTCACCGCGAACAGCGAGCGGCGGATGCGCGCGAGGTCACCTTCTGCCACGAGAACCTGCGCATGCGGCAGTTCCAGGCTGCGGGCAAAGGCGCGCAGGCCGGTCCCGGTCTGCATCGGCCGCAGGCCGGTCGCCTGTTCCATGAGGTCGCGCGCGGAGTCGTCGATCGTCATCCCGCCGGCCTGCCACAACGGCCAGTTGATGGAACGCATGCGGCCGTGCCGTAGTCCCGCTTGCACCTGTTCGTTGCGATGAGCCGCGAATTGATCGAGGAAGGCATTCGCGGCTGCGTAGTCCGCCTGCCCCGGCTTGCCCATCGCGCCGGTGATCGAGGAGAAGAGCACGAAGAAATCGAGCTCGACGTCCGCGCTGGCGAGATCGAGATGGAGCGTGCCGGCGACTTTCGGCGCGAACACTTGCGCGACTTCCGCGGCGGTTTTCTTCAGGAGGAAGTTGTCGGCGGTCATGCCGGCCGAGTGGAGGATGCCGTCGAGGCGGCCGTGGTTGCGGACGATGCCATCGATGAGCGCGCGGACCTGATCGAGATCGCCGAGGTCGACCTGCTCGTAATGCGCGCGGCCGTCGAGCACGCGTTGCTTGTCGCCGCTCAACGGCGCGCGGCCGGTCAGGATCACGTGCGCATTCGCGCTTTGTTCGAGGATCTCTTTGGCGAAGATGAGGCCGAGGGCGCCGAGGCCGCCGGTGATGAGGTAGACGCCGCCCTCTTTGAAGGCGCGTGACGGCGCGGCGTCGAATGCGACTTCCTGCCAGCGGAGGACTTCGCGTGCGCCGTCCTGATAACGGATCACCGCCTCGCTGCCGTTCTTTTCAGTTTCGAGCACTTGCATCAGCGCCTCGGACGTGACGTCGGCGGGGACGACGATCAGCTGGCCGACGAGGCGCGGGTTTTCGAGCGTCGCCGTCTTGAGCATGCCGGAGAGGCCGGCGAACGGCGTCTGCTCTTCGACGACGAGTTGCACGAGCACGTTGCCTTCCGGCTTGCGCTGAAGCATCGCGCGGATTTGTTCGAAGCAGGCCAGCGCATGCGCTTCATAGCGCTCGGCGATGTTCTTCTCTGCGTCGCGCGAGAGGACGATGCTGTCGGGAATCTGCTGCGCCAGTTCGCAGAGGAGGATGTGGCGCTCCGCGTAGGCGACGCTCCCCTGCTCCGCGGCGACGGTCTGCCATGTGGGAACCGCGAGCAGACTGCCGGCGGTCGGGGGAGCGGAGAGCGCCCGCGAAGAAACGCCGTGCATCTGCACGCAGACGTTTCCGTGGTTGTCGCAAAGGTCGACGTCGAGCTTCACGACGTCGTCCGTCGGCTGGCTGCCCGGCGCGTAACGCACCCACGCGCGCATTTCCGGTTTGCATGCGGACACGATGCGCAGCGTTTCGAGCGCGAACGGCAGGCGCAGTTGCGTCGCCGTTTCCATCAGTCCGAGGGCGGATTGCAGCGCGCCGTCCAGGAGGCTCGGATGCAGGACGAAGTCGTTCTTCGCCGCGGCGGCCGGCAGTTGCAGCTGCGCGAGGACCTCGCCGTTGCCGCGATGCAACGCGGCGATCGCGCGGAACGACGGTCCGTAGAGCAGGCCGAGACGCGCGGCTTCGGCGTAGAGAATGTCGACATCGAGCGCGCCGCGCGTCATGCGCGCGGTGATCTGCGCGAGGTCGAGCACGGCCAACGGGGCCGGGCTGCTGAAGACCGCGCTGCCCTGGCAATGCACGATCTCGGCATCGCCTTCGCCGCTGCGGATCTCGTAGCCGATGCGATCGCCGTCGCCGGTCACCGCGACGTTCACCTGCGTGCTCTGCGTCACGACGAGCGGCTGGGCCCAGCCGGTGTCGTGCAGTTCGAGCGCGGCCGATTCCGGCCACTCCGGCAGCGCGTGCTGCACAGCCGCCCGCGCCATTTCGAGATATGCGGCGCCGGGCAGAACCTTCTGCGTCTGCACCTGGTGATCGGCGAGGAAGAATTCGTTGCCCTGGAAGACGGAGCGATAGCGCTGCGCGCCGAGCACCGAGGTGTTGCTGTGCAGCAGCGGATGGAGCACGGCCGACGACGCGTTCGTCGTCGCCAACGGCGCCGCGGCCACGTCGATCCAATAGCGTTCGCGCGCGAACGGATACGCCGGAAGGCTGATGCGCTGCGGCTTGGCGTCGCCGTAGAAGCGGGTCCAGTCGACGTCGAGGCCTTTGACCCAGAGCTCCAGCAGCTTCGCGTACTTGCGGCCGACGATCCACTTCTCGACGGTCTGTTGGAAGTCGGCGTCGTCGCTCAACAGCGACAGCGTCGGGTCGTTGCGTTTCGGCTCGCCCTGATGGAGATCGTGCGATTCGCCTGCAACAAACGACTGCAGCGACGCCACCAATTCGGCGTGGGAACGGACGACGAAACCGAGGCGCTGGCTCATTGCCTCGCGGCCGGTTTGCAGCGTGTATGCGAGCGCGGAGAGATCGACGTCTTCCTGCCGCGGCAGCACGAACGCGAGCAGGTCGGCGGCCTTCTGCCGGAGCTGTTCCGGCGTCTTCGCGGAGAGCACGATTACCGCTTCGGTCAGCGGCTTCGCGGTTGCGATTGGCTTCGCGTATTCCTCGACGATGAGATGGACGTTCGAGCCACCCGCGCCGAATGAAGAGATGCCGGCGATGCGCGGCAGCTGGCGGCCCTCGACGATCGGTTGCTCCCACTCCGTCAACGATTGATTGACGACGAACGGCGTCTCCGGAAAGTCGATGTTCGGATTCAGCTTTGCGGAATGCAGCGACGGGACGATCTGGCGGTGCTGCATCTGGAGCAGCACCTTCGTCAGGCCGGCGATGCCCGCGGCGGACTCGCAATGGCCGATGTTCGATTTCGCCGAGCCGATGCGGCAGAACGCCTTCTCTTCGGTATGGCGGCGGAAGACTTTGCTCAAGGCGGCGATCTCGATCGGATCGCCGAGCTTCGTGCCGGTGCCGTGCGCCTCGAGGTAGCTCACGTGGCGCGCGTCGATCTTCGCCTCGCTCAACGCGCGGCTGATCGCGCTCGCCTGCGCCTGCGGATTCGGAACGGAGTAGCCGTTCGTTTTGCCGCCGTGCGAGAGCGCGCTGCCGCGGATCACGCCGTAGACGTGATCGCCGTCGCGCTCCGCCTCGGAGAGCTTCTTGAGCACGACTGCGCCGACGCCTTCGCCCGGGATGTATCCGTCGCCGCCTTCGCCAAAGCTCTGGCAATGGCCGTCGCTGGAGATGAACTGGCCGGCGCTGAGGATCAGGTACTTGTTCGGGTGAATCGTGACGTTCACGCCGCCGGCGATCGCGAGGCTCGTGCGGCCCTGGCGCAGGTCCTGACACGCGGCGTGAATGGCCGTCAACGACGAGGAGCACATCGTGTCCAGCGTCATGCTCGGCCCGTGCAGGTTGAGGACGTAGG
>JAFAVZ010000110.1 GCA_019242175.1 Acidobacteriota bacterium | reverse complement strand
AGGGAGACGGTCGTGCCTTCGAAGTCGGAGATCTCGAGCGTGTTGTTGCGCGCCTTGCGCACGACGTCGTTGTAGGCCTTGAGGAACGACGCGAAGTCGAGCGACTGGGAACGCTTCACATTCGGGACGACCAGCGAGCGCGTGCCGTCTTTGCGCTCGACGTCGATGGCGATGCCGAGGTTGACGTCCGGGCGGTCGATGCGGGCCGGAGTGCCGTCCTGCGAGGCGAACGCGGAGTTCATCCGCGGCTGATTCTTCAGCGCCTTGACGATGGCCCAGGCGATGATGTGCGTGAATGAGGCTTTCGACTGCCCCTGGTTCGTGAGGTGGTTGTTGATGACGCGCCGGTTCTCTTCGAGGACTTTGACCGGGATGTTGCGGATCGAGGTCGCCGTCGGGATCGTCAGCGACGACTCCATGTTCTGGGCGATCTTGCCCGCGGCGCCGCGCAACATCACGGCGTTCTGCCCGGCTGGCGCCGGAACGGCGGTGGGCTTCGGTGCCGGAGCGGGAACCGGCGCGGGAGCGGGAACGGGCGGGGGAACGTGGGGGCGGGCTTCAGCCCGTCCCGAAGTAGCTTCTCGAGCCACGGCAGCGACCGTCGCGACGCCCACTTCCTGCTGCTCCTCTTCGCTGACTTCCGCCGCCTCCGGCTGGTAGTCGTTGAAGAACTCGCGCCAGCTGGCGCTCACTTCGTTCGGATTGTTGCGGTACTTGTCGTAGAGCTCTTCGATGAAGGCGATGTTCGCGCCGTAGGTTTGTGTGGCAGACATGGCGATTCCTCTAACGGTTGGATTCGTCGGAGCGTTCCACGACGGTGTGGGAGAGCGAAGTCAGGCCCAGCCAGCCGAATCCGGCGGCGAATCCGCCCAGGACGTCGGACGGAAAGTGCACACCGAAGTAGATCCGGGAGAAGCCGACGCTCAGGATGGTCATCGCGGCCAGCGTGTGCACCGTCGCCTGGACCGGCAACGATTGGTTCTGCACCAGGTGATGAGCGACGATCGGATAGGTCGCGGCCGAGAGCAGCGAGTGGCCGGAGGGGAAGCTGTGCGACGCCGGCAGCTTGATCTGCCGCGCGAGCTCCTTCGGCCGCTGGCGGCGGAAGATGTTCTTGAGGATCGTGTTGATGGCCATCGCGCCGCCGGTCGAGATCACGACCGTCCAGGCGTCATGCTTCCGCCCTTTCGTCACCATCGCCAGCGCCGTGACGCCCGCCGCGGTACCGATCGCGGCGTGCGAGCCGAGGTTGGTGATCGCTTCCATGACGCGATGCATGGTCGGGTTGTCGATCGTGTGCAGGGCCTTCATGATGGCCGTGTCGTAGCGGTCGGCGCGGCCTTCCACGACCACCTCCGCCTGCTCCTTGAAGAACCAGAAGGCGATGCCCGCCAGCGCGACGCCGCCGGTGGTGCCGATTGCCAGAGGCAGAAAGCGCTGCCGGCGCTTGGATTTTTGGTCTCGTTTCACGGCTGCGGAATATACCTCGCGAGCGTGACAAAGCGGTGGGCGACCTCCGCGCCGCAGCTGCGCGCGTAGAAGTCGAGGGCGTCCGTCCACGGGATCACCACCCGTTCGTAACCTTGCCGCTTCATGTCCGCGAGGGAAGCCAGGAGCAACTTGCGTCCCAACCCTTTGCCTCGATGCTGTTTTGCGACGCCGGTCGGCCCAAAAAACCCGAGGCCGCGGTTGTTGGCGTCGTGAGCGGAGAAGCCGGCGACCTCGCCGTCTTCCTCGACGTAGAAGACGGTCTTGGCGTGGCTCGCCTCGAACCGCCAGATGCGGCCGAAGTGCTTCTCGATGAACTCGCCGACGTCGCCCGTTTTCACGCCGGCGGGGATCTCATCGGGTAGCCGCGTAGTGATGAGGTTCTGCGTTTGCGCAGTTTCCTCGAATCCGCGCTTCTTCAGGAAGTTGATGGTGTTCTCGTCGCTGGTCACGATTCCGGGCGTGAAGTAGTTCCCCGCCTCGGCGGCAGCAACGGTCGCGCTCGTATCGTCCAGCAAGGCTGCGCCGATGCCTCGTCTTCGCGCATCGCGGCGGACGGCGAGGATGCGCAACGACTTCCCACACGTGACGGCGACGCCTTCGCCATCGCCCCAGATGCGAACCCGCGGCTCGCCGTTGACGCCCACGCCGAAGCATTTCTCCTCGGCCACGCGGGCGAGGTCGTACGGCGTGTCGTTGGCGTCGCGAAGGAGGTCGGTGAGGAGCGGGAGGTCGGCCCGGGAGGCGTCGCGGATCATGGCTGCATTTTCGCAAGACCGGCCCGCGTGAGCGACACCATCATCCGCTGCCCCTCCTGCGGGCAGGCGAACCGCGTTCCCGATCTCGCCGACGGCAAGAAGGCCGTCTGCGGCAAGTGCAAGGCCGAGCTGACGGCCGGCGGCAATGGCGACGGCCATGGACACCCCGTCACGCTGACCGATGCGAGCTTCCGCTCCTCGATCGCGAGCGGCAAGTCGGTCGTCGACCTCTGGGCGCCGTGGTGCGGCCCGTGCCGGGCGATCGCGCCGGTGATCGAACAGCTGGCCGCGGACCGGCCGGACATCCGCTTCGCGAAGGTGAACGTCGACGAGAACCCGAGCACGGCGCAGGCGATGCGGGCGAGCAGCATCCCGCTCCTGGTGTTCTTCAAGGACGGCGTGGAGACCGGGCGCGTGGTCGGTGCCGCCCCTCGCCCCCAACTCGAAGCCGCCATTCGCCAATACCTCGGCTAGGAGCGCGTGTTGCCTGCACGGCCCGGAGAGCTCGAGACGTTCGCCAAGAAAGTGGCGATTGCAGCCGGGTTCGTCATGGCCCTGGCCCTGTTCTGGGTCGTCCGCGACATCCTGATCCTCGTCTTCATCGCGGCGTGTCTCGCCGCCGGCATCGCGCCCGCCGTGCGTTGGGTGCGTGTGCGCGGACGCTTCTATCTGCATCGCAACATCCCGCGCGGCGCCGCGGTGATGGTCGTCTATTTCCCCGTGCTCTTCGGCGTCCTGCTGTTGGCGATTTTCCTCGTGCCGCGCCTCGTCGCGGAGACGACGCAATTGACCGCGCAATTGCCGACGCTCATTGAGACGAACGTCCTGACGCCGCTCGAGCACTATCTCCCGATGGACCCTGTACGCGGCTATCTCAAGGGCGGAATCGACGTGCCCGACGGCCGCGTATTCGTCTATGTGCGCAGCGTGGCGACGGTATTGGCGTCCATTGTGGCCGTGGCGTTCATGATCGCTTACATGCTCGTGGACGCGCACCGCCTGCGGAACCTGATCCTGATCTTCTATCCACCGCAGGACCGCGCCGATAAACGGCGGATGCTCAATCGCATCGCGGGCCGCATGAGCAGCTGGCTCTCCGGCCAATTGCTGCTGGCGGGTCTGATCGGCCTCGCAACATTCGTCTGCTTATTACTCCTGCGGATCCCTTTCGCGCTGCCGCTCGCCATCCTGGCGATGCTCGGCGAAATGGTCCCCGTGATCGGCCCGATCCTCGGCGCTACGCCCGCACTCGCCATCGCGATCCTGCAATCGCGCTGGCAGTTCTGGTCCGTGCTCGCCATGGCCGTCATTCTCCAGAAGCTGGAGAACCTGTTCATCGCACCGCGCGTAATGTCGAAGAAGGTATCGCTGTCGCCCCTCGCCGTATTCATCGCGTTCATGATGGGCGCGTCCGTGCTCGGCATCGTAGGCGCGATCATGGCGATCCCCATCGCGGCGATCCTGCAGGTGACGTTCGACGAGCTGTTCGTACGCCGGCGGGAACGCCGCCAGGATCTGGATCGGGCGGGGACGTTGATTCGGAAACGGGAGTGAGGTCCTACGCGGGGACTTCACCTCGCATGCATATTCGCCGGGAGAAATCTTCAGGGTGTCGTTTGCTGCGTTGAAGCCACCAATGGGATTTGATGCAGATGGGTTCGGCAAGGCAATTCTAGGTCAAAGGATTTACGTACCTTTCTACTGATATGAATCTGCTGCGTAGGATCCTCGGCGTCGCTTTGTTGGCGCTTGGAGGATGGATCATCATCTTGAACTGGTCCGTATTCTGGCGGAGTCGGGTTCGCGCCAGCCAACCGCTAGTCTGATTCCGATCATCGGGGCAGCCATGGCAATTGTGGCGATTTTGTTGCTGCCGGTGCCCAGCATTCACTGGGCGGCATGGGTGCCGTTGGTGCTAGATTGGGGTTCCGTACCGGCAGCGATTGTGGCGATCGTGAGAAGCCTTCGGCGGCGTCGACTTTGATCCCTCCGCGGGCCGAGGTGGCGGAACGGACGTCAACACGAAGTTGCCGTGGCGAGACCAGTTCCAGAAGCCGATGTGGGCGACGTCCATCTAGACATGAGTCGGCGTGGGCTCCAGCGAATAGGCGAGCAGGCGGTCGCAGCGGCCCGGTACACTTCACTTTAACGGAGCCCAGGCAAAGCCATGGTTCCTCATCTCTGCCATATCAATACAATGCGTAGAGGCTCACGTGCCGGCGATACTGAAAAGGCTTTTGGAATGACGATCCGCACTTCCGCGAACCTGAAAAGCGCAATCGCCAGGGCATACGAGACTTTTGCCCGATACGAAAGCGTGTCACTAAGACCGGTTGAGACGCGTAGCGAAGACCGAAAGAAACTCGACGGCTTGCGAGATTCTCTCATAGGGCGGGAACTAAGATCACTTCCAGCAGAGGAATTGCTGGATTACTATTATCTTGCGATCAGACACATCGGTGATGCCGATGACCTGCGGCACTTTCTGCCCCGATTACTGGAACTGATGATTGTCGACGAGAACGACTTACTCGCTCCACAAGTCTTGTCGTCCCTGCTCATCGAGGCCGATGTCGCGAATTGGCCCTTGCCCGAGAAGGAGGCAATCGTGACGCTATTAACCGTAGCGCGGGCGGAAGGTCTACTGTCAGCCAAGAACCTGAATGGTGTGCTGCAAGATTTAACCAAATACTGATGCGCTGCAAGGGCGGTGTCGCGGTTCGTGCCTCGGGCAAACGCAGAGCCCACGTGCTTGTCTTACTTCCTCAAAGAAGTGATCGCAGAGTATGTCACGGCGTTCAACGGGCGGAGACGGCCGGCGATCTCTAAGCCGAACCCAATTTTGCCAATCTGGCTCAGGCATTGTGCTGTTCCATGCTGACGGGTATCACGAGTACTCCGGGCGTGCACGCCGTTGAGCAGCAGCTTTTCATGGCCTTCCACGCATAGATCTATCGCGCCCCGGGCCCCTCCGCAATCCCGAACGTCATCGTCCTTCCCATCACATCCAACAGCACCCGATCGCCCTCGACGCGGAACCCCCACGGCGGCTCCACGAACGTCGTCCAGAGTTTCACGCCGCGCGTCGTCCACGCCGCGAGCTCCAGCTCCGCGGACATCAGCACGACGTCGCCGTAGCGCGACCAACCCCAAAAGCCGAGGTCGGCGACGTCCGTCCAGACGCGGGTGGGCGAGGATTCCAGCGAGTAGGCAAGCAGCCGGTCGCCGGCGCCGATCAATACCGTCGCGGTCTCGGGCACGATGAGGATGCCGGGGGCGAAGCCCGAGCCGGACGGCGAGTAGCTTTGTGCCACCACGAGCGTCGGCCAACCCTCACCCGTGCCGACGCCGAAGAAGCAGGACGCCTTCTCCGGTGACAGCAGGTCCAGCTCCTCGGCCAGCTCCGCGTGCTCTCGGTAAGCCTCGTAAATCTCCGGAAGTCCATCCGCATCAACGACTACCCGGTACCGCGCGAACTGCAGCTCGGCCAGCATGCTCTAACAATAACCCTGCTACACTCCCGGTCGGTCCAAAAGGCGTTCATGGTCAAACTGCCGATCGTCGGGCAACTCCTGTCCTTTGTGCGGGGTCCGCAGAAAGGCGAAAGGGGAGGGGTGCCGTCCAAGGAAGAGCGGCTGCGCATCGGCTTCGATGGCGCGCCGGTCGGCATCGCCTTCGCCTCGCTCGACGGCCACTGGCTCCAGGTCAACGAGCACTTCCGCTCCCGCATCGGCTACACCCGCGAAGAGCTTTCCCGCATCTCCTTCCACAGCATCACGCATCCGGACGACGCCAAGCGCGAGACGGCATTGGTCAAGAAGTTGATCGCCGGCGACATCGAGAACTACCGCCTCGAGAAGCGGGTGATGGAGAAGAAGGGCCGTTACCGCACGGTCGAAGTCCTGGCCACGCTGGTGCGCAAGGCGGGCGGCGAGCCGGAGTTCTTCGTTTACATCATCGACGAAGTCCCGTACCGCAAGACGCACGTCACGCAGGACGCGCCGGTCGCGGAGCACCTCACCGACATCGCCGTCATCCACACCGATGAAAAGGGCGTCATCGAGGGCTGGAACCCTGGCGCGGAGCGCATCTTTGGCTACTCCGCCGAGCAGATGATCGGCCGCAACCGGCGGCAGCTCTTCCGCGATCCGGAGAGTTGGGAAGGCAAGTCCACGCGCCAGATGAAAGCGGTCAAGGACGAGGCGCAGATCGACGTCGAAGACTGGCGCGTCGCGAAAGACGGCCGCCATCTCTGGGTCCGCACCACCCTCGCCCCCGTCCGCGTCGACGGCCTCACAAAGGGCTACGTCGAGATCATCAAGCCGCCCGCTCCGGTCGATCCCCACAAGGCACTGGAAGCGACGATCGAGACGCTCCGTCTCCAGCTCGACACCGCGCAGCGCAAGGAAGAGTCGCTGCGCCATGCGCTCGACGAAGTGCGCGTGATGGGCGAGCAGACGATGGAAGAGCTGCGCATCATGGCCGTCGCGTTGCGCAAGGAGATCGACCGGCGCAAAGAGCTCGAGCTCCAGCTGGCCGAGGTGCCGGCGGTGGAGGAGGAGTTCGTGACGGTGATCGATCTGCCGCCGTCCATGGACCTGCTCGACGGTACCGCCTCCGAGCTGCTCCTTCGCATCGCCGGCGAGCAGCGCACCGGCACCCTCGGCCTCACCACGAGCGAACGCCAGCTCGAAGTCTTCTTCGACAAAGGCCGCGTGTACTCCACGGCTTCGAACGATCCCTCGACGTTCCTCGCCCAGCGTTTGATCGACGCGGGCATCCTGACCGATCACGATCGCGCCCGGGCCCTCGAGCTCCGCCAATACACCAACCTCGCCCTCGGCCGCATCCTCTTGATCCTCGGCGTCGTGACGGAGGAGCAGCTCCTCGAAACGATGCGCCGCAAGATCGAGCTCGAGGTGAGGGAAGCGCTGTCGTGGAAGGACGTGCGCTGGGCTTTCGTCGAAGGCGAAGTGCCGTCGCTCCAGCTCGTGCCGGTGCGCTCCGACGTGCAGCTGATGCTCGCTCCGCCGCCGGCTTTCGTCGCCAGTCCGTCGCCGAAGTCGAAGAAGTTCCACACGGCGGATTGCGTCAGCGTGCGGCGCATCGATCCGGCGACGCGTCTCGTGTTCGCCGATGCGGCCGCGGCGGAGGCGAAGGGCTACGAGGCTTGCCGGATCTGTGTGGGGACTGCGGAAAAGAAACCGTGACCACGCATCCGGCGCTTTGCTACTGAGCGTAGAATCGTCGGACGACCCCATCGAGCAGACTGCGAGGGTGTGTGATGGACATCAAGCGCCTTGCCGCCGCGGCGGCGACGCTCTTCTGTGCCGCGCTTCCGCTGCGCGCGCAATCCCCGACGGAATGGACCTGGAAGACGAAGCTCGAGCTGCGCGCGAACTATCGCGACAGCGAAGAGACGCGGTTTGCCCTCCGCTTCCCGTTCCCTCCCGACTTTCTGCCCGAGGGGCAGACGGTCGGGTTTGAACGGACGGTCGATCCGGGGCACAACTACGAGCTGAGCGTCCTCAACGTGCAGCTCGACGCGGCGTACGCGAAGTGGTTTGCGGCGCGGGCGAAGGTGCACGGCATCGACAAATACCGGCGCAATCCGACGAGCACCGATCGGAAGGTCGATGCCGACGAGCTGTGGATCCGTTTCGGAGAGGCGCCGGAGTTTCTGGAGCGTCCGGAGCGGACGTCCTTCTTCCTCCAGCTGGGCAAGGCTCCGAAGATGGAGCGCCAGCCGACGCGGCTTCTGGAGAGCTACGGCCTCGCCGCCACGGCGTTCAATCGGTTCGAGGATTTGCAGGCGCTCGCCGGCGGCAGCGTTGGACGCAATCTCTACTGGCGCCTGCAACTGGCGAATGGCAATCCGCTCTTCTTCCGTGATGCGAACGCGCTCGCCGGCGACAACGGCACGCCGGACCAGATGCAGCCGCAGCATCCGCATCCGAATCACTCGCTCGGCTCCGGCTTTCCGATCCTCTACAACGCGGAAGTCGAGGAGTACGCCTTCAACCGCGAGAACCTCCAGTTCGGCCAGGGCCTCGGCTACCGCTGGCAGAACGAGGCGCAGACGCTCGGCTTCGACGTGCTGCTGTTTCACTACAAACGGACGCTCGCCGACACGAAGGAGCTGACCGGCACGTTCTACGGCGGCGACCTCGATCTGCTCAGCGCGCCGCTGAACATCGCGCTGCCGACGAAGGGGCGGAACAAGGAAGAGACCGGTGCGCGCGTCTACTCCGAGTGGGGAAACTTGACGGCGATCGGGCAATTCACCCACCAGGACATCGCCGGTCTGCATCGCGACGGATACGAGCTCGAGACCGGTTATCGCATTCCGCTCGCGCGCGGCTGGCTGGAGTACGTGCAGCCCGCCGGTCGCCTGTCAGGAATCCGCAACGACTTCCGGGCCGCGGCGCCGAAGACGTTCCCCGCGCCGAGCATCTGGTGGCCGTGGACGAAGATCGATTTCGGCATCCGCATCGGGTTCGCGCACGGCCTCGACGTGACGCTCGAGCGCGCCAAGCACAACGTGGGCTCGCCGGTGAAGCTGGACATGGACGAGACGCTGGTGACGCTGCGCTTCCGGGTGTGAGTCTCATGAACGTAGGGCCGGCTCTCCAGCCGGCCCCATGAAGAACGGACGCGGCGGGGCGAGCCCGCCGCATCCTTCCCGACTGCGGCCGGCTGGAGAGCCGGCCCTACATTCTCCGGCTGGCAACCGCATTGCTTTTTCTGCATGCGGAGGTAACAGCATGCGAAACGAAATGATCGGCGCCATCGTGCGTCGGGCGATCGAGCATCCCGAGTTCCGGAGGAGGCTGGTCGACGACCCGCGCGATGCGTTGCGGGCGCACGGGTTTGCGCTCGAAGACGCCGAGCTCAACGAGATCGAGCGCATCCGGACGTCCCTCGGCTCGGCCGGGGAGGACGTCGAGCAGCAGCTGGTCTCGATCGCCGAGCAGTACGGCGTCAAGCCCCTCTGAGAACGCCTGCCGCGCGCCGGGGAAAACCGGCGCGCGATACCTTCCCGGCCTCTCGTCCGTCTCACCGTCCGTGGGGAAATTTGTCTCTCCACGCCTGGGTTCGAGTCCGCGGCAAAGTCCGAATCCACCGGCAGTTACTCCACGACGAGGCCTCTCGACCGAATGCGCAATCGAAGCATCCTTTTCCTCTGCGCGCTGACGCTTGGCGCCCAATCCCTTCTCGCCGCAAATCCCTCCGCCCGCACCCACGCCCGCATGGTCTTCGACCCGAATGCGGGGCGGATGATCCTCTTCGGCGGCACGACCCGTTTCGACGCCGGAACCAAGCAGGCCTACGAGCTCAACGACACCTGGGAGTTCGACAGCATCCGCTGGCAGCAGCGCTACACGCCCACGACGCCGCCGACCCGCAGCGGGCAGGCCATGTCGTGGGACTCGAATCACAACCGGGTCGTGATGTTCGGCGGCCACCACGCCACCGGCAGTCAGCTGAACGACACCTGGGTCTACGACCGCAACGACTGGCGCCAGATCCAGACGCCGACCTCTCCCTCCCAACGCTTCCTCTCCGGCGGCGCGTACGATCCGGTCCGGGACCGCTTCGTCATCTTCGGCGGCAACAACGAGACGCAGAACCCGAACACGCTCGCGACCTCCACCACGTTCCTCTACGACACGTGGGAGTTCGACGGCACGACGTGGAAGCAGATGTCGACCACCGGCCCGAGCGTGAACAGCCCGGCGCTCGTTTACGACTCGGCGCGCAACCAGATGCTGCTCATCGGCATCGACACGAGCTCCGCGTCGGTGATGTACCGCTACGACAACAACGGGAACTGGGCGCAGATCAAGCCGGAGAAGATGCCGACCTGCGCCAACGACGCCTCGGTCGCCTTCCAGACCCACAACAACACCGTCCTGCTGACCGGCGCGGTCTGCGTCGGCTCCGGATTCGCCGATGACGTGTACGAATGGGACGGCACGAACTGGACGCTCGTCGACACGCCGACCGATTCCGACCGCGTCTCCGGTGCGGCGATGGCTTACGACACGCAGCGCCAGCAGGCCGTCCGCCAGGGCGGCGTGCTCTTCGCCGACCAGGCGATCAGCACGACGTCGATCTACCGCGCGGGCGACTGGGCCATCTTCGTCGACCTCAGCTCCCCGAGCCCGCGGTCGCTCTTCTCGCTCGTC
>JAFAVZ010000651.1 GCA_019242175.1 Acidobacteriota bacterium | reverse complement strand
CGTCTTCGTCCTGCGCGGCAAGGTCACGTCGGTCCTTCCCATCGGAACGTCGAGCGCCGTCGCCGACAACGAGATCGATGGCGGCGGCCGCGTGCTCCTGCCCGGCCTCTTCGACATGCACGGCCACATCGGCTACTGGGACGGTGGCCTCAATCTCGCCGCCGGCGTGACCACCACCCGCGACATGGGGAACGACAACGCCACCGTGCAGCAGATCATCGACCAGACCGCGTCGGGCGAGCTTCTCGGGCCGCAGATCGTTCCAGCCGGGTTCCTCGAAGGAGAGAGCAAGAACGCGGCACGCGGCGGCTTCGTGATCAAGGATCTCGACGGCGCGAAGAAGGCGGTCGACTGGTACGCCGCGCACGGATATCCGCAGATCAAGATCTACAACTCGTTCCCGAAAGACATCGTGCGCGAGACCGTCGCGTACGCACACGCGAAAGGCATGCGCGTCAGCGGGCACGTCCCCGTCTTCATGCGCGCGCAGGACGCGGTCGATGCCGGCTTCGACGAGATCCAGCACATCAACCAGCTGATGCTGAACTTCTTCGTCACGCCGACGACCGACACGCGCACGCTGGAGCGCTTCTACCTGCCGGCCGAGAAAACGGCGTCGCTCGACTTCGACTCGAAGCCGGTGCAGGACTTCATCGCGCTGCTGGCGAAGAAGCAGATCGTCTGCGACCCCACGCTCGTCACGTTCGACTTTCTGAAGCAACGCGACGGCGAGGTGCCCGTCCCGTTTGCCGCGATCATGGACCACATGCCGCCCGACGTGCAGCGCGGGTTCCGCTCCGGCAGCATGAAGATTCCCGACGATGCGACGGCGAAACGCTACGCGGCGTCGTACGCGAAGATGGTCGAGTTCGTGGGGCGCCTGCACCGCGCCGGAGTTCCCATCATCGCGGGAACGGACAACATCGCGGGCTTCACGTTGCAGAGTGAGCTGGAGCTCTACGTGGCGGCCGGAATGACGCCGGCGCGCACGCTCCAGATTGCGACACGCGATGCCGCGAAGGTCGCGCGCGCGACCGATCGCGGCAGCGTGAGCCCCGGCAAGCTCGCGGATCTCGTCCTGTTCGACGGAGACCCGACCACCAGCATCGCCGACATCCGGAAGCCGGTGCTCGTGATCACGCAAGGCTGCGCGATCCAGCCTTCCGAGGTGGATGAGGCGCTCGGGATCCGGCCGTTCGTAAGTGCGGTGCTCGCAGTGAAGACTCGTTGATGAGCGACTGACGAACAACGTTTCCCATCCACTTTCCGCACTGCACCGTACGTGTGGATGGCAAGCCATTCCGAACCACAAATCAATTTGAAGGAAACACTCGGATTTTCGAGTGGAAGGAGAAGTCTCATGCGGCGAATGCTCTCGACGTTTTTCCTCGTGCTCGCTTTGACACCGCCGGCGTACGCTCAGGACGCAATGCAGGCGAAGATCGATGCCCTGCGCGCCAGCCTCGGTTCCGAAGTCGGTCAAGAGCGGATCACCGCTCGCGGCGGGCGGGTCCACGATTTCCAGACCGGCTCCGTTTACTGGTCGCCCAACACCGGCGCGCGGCTGGTAACCAGCCTCGGCCTGCCCAAGTATCGGGAGCTCGGCGCGGAGGCGGGTGCGCTCGGATTTCCGGTTGGCGATGAACAGTGGGGACTCAGCGGGATGAGCCAGATGTTCGAGCACGGCTTCCTCATCACTACGAGCACCGGCGACGTCGACGCGGCGATCCTCCCGGAGGCCACCTTCACGGAAAGCTCGCTGACGTTGAGTGCCAGCAGCAATCTCGAGCTGGGCCTCACGAACGGATCCATCACGGTGCAGAACCTGGTGCTTCCGCAGTCCTCGCTGAGCTGCAACTGCGTTCAGCAGTCGCAGAGACTCGGAATCTGCTCGGTGAAGATCTCGTCGGATAAAAAGACCGCGACCTGCAGGGCGTCGATCTGCGGCGGTTCTTGCCAGTTTCAGGCAGGCGATCGGTAGCTGGTTAAATCGACAGGCCAACGTCGCCTTCGAGAACCGACGTCTTCAGTTGCGGGCGCTCGCCGCTCTTCCAAAGGGCGGCAGTGTGCACCACCCGGTACCGGATTGGCCCGCCGTCGGGTCGTTCGCTGCGCGTAATGGGACGCGGGATGCAGACAAACTCGGTGCGCATCGCATCGACCGACAGTCGGACCTTCGCATAGCCGTGTCCTCCGAGATCCACGAACTCGATGTGCGGAGCCAGGTCCGTATTGGACAGCGACCGTGCGCGCTTCAGGTCGAAGCTCTTTGCATATTCGAGACAGGCACGGACGCCGTGCTTCAGCAGCATGTTGAAGGTCCATTCCGGCTTCGCTCCTGCCTCTCTATCGGCAAGAAACAGTGACCGCAGCGGAGAGTCCTTCGGGAGATTGTGCTCGTAGGCCTCCATCACGTTGGGACTGACGAGAGACCCGCCCACAAAGCTCAGGCCGACCGGCTCGAACTTTCCGGGCGGAAGATCCGCGGTCGCATAGCCGGCCCAGAAGCTGTGACGGTCGCCCGAGACGATGGCGAAGCCTGTGATCTTCGCGTCGCGCACGAGCTTGTAGATTTCCGCGCGCTCCAGGTAAGCGGTGCCGTAGTCGCCTCCACCCAGCTGTGCATAAGCGTCTTTCGGCCACGATTCCTTGGTCAGCCCCGCGGGCAGGTTCTGCGGGTCGGCACGCCAATCCAGCGCGCCGAGGGAGTTCCCCCAGATCTTCCACGTCGCCGTGGAGCTCTCCAGCCGCTTCTTGAACCAGGCCTTCTGCTCTGCCCCGAGGATCGTTTGCGGCGGCGCGCTTCGTTGCGGGTTGGGGACGTGCGCATCGTTGAACCGGATCTCGGGCGGAGGATTGCCGCCATGGAAGGCGCGTCCGCCGTCGAGAATCTGCATGGCGGACTCGGGAAACATCCCCAGGAACTCATCGCCGCCGAGATTCCCGAGCGAGGGATCGCTGAAAGGATCGGCGCTTCGATAGCTGTGCTGGTCGGTGATGATCATGTCCAGGTTTCGGCCGTAGCGAAACGCTCGATATCCCTTGAGGCTGTTGATCGCCGTCAAGTTGTTTGGTTCCGTCCCCAGCCCGTCGCTGTCGAACTCCTTGATCGGAACGTTCTTGACGGCCGGCGGATCGAAGCGTTCCAGCGACCCGCTCGGCGCCGCGACCCGCGCGGGAAGATATTCGAACCAGGCCTGATTCGCCGCGACCTTGACGCTCTGGCCGGGCTGCTCGAACGAGCCCGCCTTGACGATGCTCTGCCAACCCTGCCACGAGAATTCGTGGTTGTCCCAGATCGCGACGAATGGCCAGCGCGCGCGAGCATCCTGCAAGTCGGGATCGGCGAGATAGCCTTTGTACACGGCGCGGTAGCCGTCGACGGTCAACGGGATGTGGAAGTTGCCGACCTTGTGGCCGTCCGGGATGCGCGCAACCTCGTAGATCGTGCGGTCGTAACGCGTCTTCACTTCATCGGGATACTCGACCACCTCGTAAATGAAGTCGCCGAGGTGGAGCACGAAATCGAGCTGCTCGCCGGCGGGCGCGCGTTCATCTTCGTAGATCATTCGCCGATAGGCGTTGAGCTTCCCTTCGTTCACGTCCTGGCAGCTGACGAATGCGAAGTTCACGGCGCGCCGATCGTTCGGCAACGGCGCCGTGATCGTGCGACCGACGCGGCTGCTGTTCCCGTCCGCATCGGTAAACCGATACCAGTAAGTGCGCGCCGGTTTGAGTGCGCCGATCAAAACGCGCGTGGTCCAGTCCGCGGCGCTCGAGACCGGCGCCTTGGCGTGCGCAATCACGCGTTGGAACGCCTCGTCCTCCGCCACCTCGACGGTGAGAAGGTGCCGTGTGCCCTGCGCGAACGGACGCCTCGTCCACAAGATGACGCTCTGCGGATCCGGATCGCCCGAGGCGACGCCTTGCGGATAGAGGTCGCGCCGCTCTTGCGATCGAACCCGCGAACCGTGCGCCGGCCCGACCCACGCGAGGGACGCGCCGATCGCTGCTGCAGCTTTGAGAAAGGACCGGCGGCTCATCTTCATGGTTGCACCTCCGTCCGGTGGGTCGACTGTAGTTTTGCTGTCCCGGGAGGATGGCACACGCGCCTCTGCGTTGCGCCGGGCTCCTCGGGAAAGTCACGAGAACGTCGCCACTTCGTGTACGAAATCTCGTGCGGGTGAGACGGCGCAGGACGTGCTACGCAGACGGACGCGCCCCGACAAGCCCCGGCCCGGGATCCGCGCCCTTGCCTGCACGTGCCCGGTCCCGGATGTTCCAGAGAACCTGTACGCCCGCCGCGCAGGCGAGCACTCCGGCAACGGCCACGGCGGAGAGGCCTGTACCGACGACGCCCAGCAGAAGTGCGGCGGCGATCGTGAGCAGCTTGCGCGCGACGATGCCCCACGCGCGTCGCCCCCCACCAGCCTTCGCGTAGGCAATGTGCACGATGCCGTGCGCGACGTAACACAGCGCCACCATCGCGCAGGCCAGCCATCGCAACGAGTCTTCGAGCTCGCCGGCGTGCGCCTCCCGCGTCAGATCCCCCACGGCAATGCCCGCTGCAGCGACGCCTGCCGCCAGCGGCAGATGCGCGAAGATCCAGATCTTGTAAGGTCCGGTGCGATGCCGTTCCCGCACCTCGGCGATCGGTGCCCGGTCCAGCGTGTCGAAGAACCCCCACCAGATCGAAAAGCCGATCAGCAGAGAGAGGCCCGCGGTCGCGAGGACTGCGCCGGACCACGGCCGGTCGCGCATCGACTCGACCAGCCCCACGAAACCTTCGCCGAGACTGATGTTGATGAACGTGCCGAAACGTTCCTCGATGTGGTCCGGATCGGGCGGTACGAGGTGATGCATGCGAGGCGAGGCGAAGGGCGTGAGCAGGTCGATCGCGAATCCGACTCCCCACATCCAGAAGCGCCACGGCGCGGGCACTGCCGCCGACGCGATCCAGAGGAGGCCGGCGACGGCAAAGCCGACCGATTGCCGTGCGCATTCCTTCCGCGTCTTGCGCACATAGTGGGCGGCCATCCCGTAGCGGACTGCGAGAACCAGGCGGAATGCGCCGTAGGCAAGGGCGAACGCGAGGGCGCGATCCGAGGTCGCGTGCAACGCCGCCGCCGCAATCACCAGCACCGCGCCGATCTGCAGCAACGTCAGGAAGCGGTCGCTGATGTCATCGGTGCCGAACCGGTCCGTGTAGAGCACGAATCCGACCCAGGCCCACCAGACCGGCGCGTACAGCGCGAGATAGACGAGCGCGCCATGACCGGTGACGTTGTGCTCGAGACGCCGTGCGAGCTGGTCGACGGCGACGACGAAGACGAGGTCGAAGAAGAACTCGAGCCACGACGTCGGGCGCGCTCCTTCCTCCGAGGTCCGCAGTCGCGGAGGCTCGTACAACGGTCGCTCTTCCGGGCGATGCGTGCCGGGAGCGCTCTCGGAAGCTGGCTTGTTCGCGATGCGCATTGTTCAGTGAGCGCAGCGGGGCTCGATCATCGTCATCGCCAGCGGCGGTTCGATGCGATGACGCCTACAGCAATCGCTCCGAGGATGACGGCCGTGCGTAGCGACGGACGCGGCATCCATTGCATCGTTTTCACGACGAGCGCCGGCGGCTCGACGCGCTGCGGATCGGACGTCGTCTGCGCCGATCGCGACGTTCGCGCGGGCTCTGTTTCCGCAAAGAGCTCCAGAATCGCCGTCACGAACGCGTGCATGTCCTGTGGTCCTCGACTCGTCAACAGGTTGCCGTCGCGAACGAGCTCCTGGTCGAGCCAGACGGCGCCGGCGTTGACGAGATCGTCGCGCACACCCGGCCACGAAGTCATGGTGCGCCCTTCGAGCAGTCCGGCCGACGCGAGAACCCATGGGCCGTGACACAACGTCGCGATCGGCTTGCGCGCCTCGTCGAACGCGCGGACGAATTCACGCGCTTGCTGCGATTGCCGGAGAAGGTCGGGATTGATGAAGCCGCCCGGAATCAGCAGGCCGTCGTAATCATCCGGATCGGTCTCGGCGATGGTCGCGTGGACATGAACCCGACTCGCGGGCTCGTGCAGATTGACCCCGCGAATTCTTCCGTGACGCAACGAGATGACATGGCACGTCGCGCCGCCGAGACGCAACGCATTCACCGGAATGGTGAGCTCGACCTTCTCGAATCCGTCGGCCGCCAGCACCGCAATACGACGGCCCTTCAGCTTGCGTTGGAATCGCATCGCTGCACCTCCTGCGCTTTGCGTGAGATGCAACGCGCGTGCGCGACACTTGCGGGATCGGGTGGAGTCGAAGCGCCGCGCTTACGAATGCTGTTTGAATGCGAAAGGTCAGCCGAGGCTAGGCCACCCAACGAGGCGCGCCGTGCGCGCTGGCTGGGAGGGCTGGCGGAGTATCGAACTGCCGTGATCGCAAATGTTGTTTGGATGCGAGATGTCGGCCGAGGCTAGGCCAACCTACGCACCGGCGCGTCGCCGGTGGCTGGGAGGACGACGGAGTATCGAACCGCCGTGCTCGCCGCCTAACCCTCATGGAGGGAGGCGGTTTGCAATGTTTAACTTCATGCACACCAACAAGCTCGTGGCGTGGCGAGACTTGCCAAACGCATCGGACTTTGTACTCACGGGAACGCGGTTACGATTCGCTCAGCCATTCCAGACCCGCGAAGGTAGGGATTTCTGCGATTCTGTCCTCTCCAATAGCAGGGGAGGAACTATGTCGATGGCAACCCAGACCATATCGGAGAGTCGAAAAGTATTTATACGTGTTCGCGCAGAAAACCCTCTCATGGCGCTCGAAAAGATTCGCGGCGCCGACTTCGGCACCATGACGATGGCTCCCACACAACCGGGCATCTTCATCGCTGATGTCACGGACGAAGATCTTAGACATCTACGTGAGCGCGACCATGTTGAGGTCTATGAGGACTACCAGTTCCATCTCTTCGATGACACCGAGACCTGGAAATTTGACCAACCCGCGCCCATGATGGGAGAGGTCCCATGGAGTGGTAAGACACAAGCGGACGTTCTTACTGCGATTAACGCGCCGGCCGCGTGGACCAAGACGCGGGGGCAGAACGTGACTATCGTGATCGTCGATACCGGGGTCGCCACACAGGAGGGCGTCCACCCTTCGACGTTAAGCATCTCACCCACGTTCAACACTGCGTGGGAGGATGCGGTCGGGCATGGGAGCATGTGCGCTGCAATCGCCGCGGGGAGTACAGACCAAGGCGCGCGGTATGATGGCGTCGCGCCCGATGCCACGATCCTGAGCGCGCGGAGCACACTGCTGGCCAGTGACCTGTATACTATTTACACGTATCTGCTTACGAAGTACCTCGGTGGCTCCTTCCCCGGCGGCGTTGTTGTCAGTAATAGTTTCGGCCACTACACTTGCAACGCTCCGACCTTTCCACAAGGACACCCTTACGTGGACCTTGTAAGAACCTGCGTGCAGAACGGGATGCTGTTCGTGTATGCCGCCGGAAACAATCACGCGACCGGTCTTTGCAATCATCCGCCCGCTACGGATGCGCCCAACACGATCTGGGCGACGAACAGCATTGACGAAGTCATAAGCGTTGGCACTGTAAACTGGAATGGCAGCAACCAAGAACCAGGTGCGCATGCGAACTCCAGCCGCGGGCCGGGCCAGTGGAGTACCCGACGAGACAAACCTGATGTCGTCGCCCCTACCTACGGTGAGGTTCGCTGGGGAAGCGGATACCAAGTGATGGAGTGGTGGGGTACCAGCGGCGCTGCGCCACAGGTTGCAGGTCTCGCTGCCCTCCTCCTGAGCATCGATTCCACCCTCACTCCGGCAAGAATCATGCAAATTATCAAGAGCACCGCGCGCTGGACCGGCGGCTCCAGCAGTTGCGTGGGCACGGGCATGATTGACTGCGCTGCGGCGTTAGCAGCAATATGATCGGTGCTGCGGAGCGGTAAGCCCATGGAATACATCGTAAAGTTCGACGACCAACAGACCCGGCGGCAGTGGTTGCAGGCGCTAGAGGTCATCCCTGAGTATCAGAACATCCGGTACACGCCTTCGCCATTTCTTCCGGACGTTATCCTGTACAACGTGCGAGAAGAGCAGCTCCCGCAGTTGCGGGATCTTGCTCATGATCGTGCGCGGTTTATCGCCGACTTCGCCCACGACCTCTTTCGTCCGGCCTAACCTCACGACACTACGGACAAGTTGCTTATCTCCATCAAACGAAAGCCGCACGCTTAGGGTCCAGCCCCCATCGCATCGATGGCGAACCCGATAGGTTCACCATCGGCTCTCTGAGTCCGTTAGGGGCTGAAGACGACGAGAAGCGCTCCAGGGCGTGACCGACGGGCTCTCTCTGCAACCTTCCCGTCGGTGGCTTGGCGGCATACAGATCGATCCGTCCACCCAAAACTTGCGCTGCCGTAAGGCGCGCCGTGCGCGCTGGCGGAGAGTACTGGCAGAGTATCGAACCGCCGTGCTCGGAGTGGTATCTGCACTCCAACTCGCCGAAAAGGCGAAGGCAACCGCGCCAACTTGCGGAGGGACCGAAGGTCCGCAGGGCGGTAACCTGAGGTGGAAAATGCGATTATACGAAACACTTCGTATAATCGATCCATGTTCCCG
>JAFAVZ010000635.1 GCA_019242175.1 Acidobacteriota bacterium | reverse complement strand
CGACGCGCTCGTCGACTTTTTCCGCAAGGAGCTGGACGTGCCGGCGATCGCGCGCGCGCAACGCGCCTGGCTGGAAGCGAACGCGCAGATGTCGACGACGGTCGCCGGCTACGTGCATGCGCTGCGCTCTGCGTCTTCTTTGCGCGGTGCGCCGGCACATGCCGCGCTGCCCTTGTTCCCTGCTTTGTCGGTGATCGAGCGGACCGCGGATTCCATCACGCTGCGCAACGACGGCGACGCGCCGCTCCGCGCGCGCGAGTACGGCGCGCCGGCGTATCGCGTGCTCGCCAAGCTGTTCGACGGCGAGCGCGAGCTCGCCGACCGTTGGCTCGCATTGCCCGGCGATCTCGCGCCTGGGGAAACGGTGAACGTGGAAACGGGTTTCAGGCCGTTTCAGGATGGGCTGAAGCCCGCCCCTACATTGCGCCTCTATCACGCCCTGCAGGGCGTCCCGATGCTTCCTCCGGAGCCGTGGTATGCCGCCGCGCTTTGATGACGCCGCGCTCGCGCGCCTGCGCGAGCTGCTGGCGAAGCGGCCGGCGGTGGAGATCGAGGCGCCGTCGCTGAAGCGCGCGTGCGTGCTCATCCCGCTCGTGCGCGACGGCGACGGTTGGTCGCTCCTCTTCTCCCGCCGCGCCGACAACCTCCAGGCCCACAGCGGCCAGATCGCGTTCCCCGGCGGCTCCGTCGAGAAAGGGGAGACGCTCGAGCAGGCGGTGATCCGCGAGGCCGACGAAGAAGTCGGCATCCCGTCGAGCCGCGTGGAGCTGATCGCCCGTCTCGACGACCTCATCACGAACAGCGGCTTCCTCGTCGCGCCGTTCGTCGGCGTGATCCACGAGCGCATCGAGTACGTGCTGCAGGAATCCGAAGTCGTCGAAGTCTTCGAGGTTCCGGTTTCGGCGCTCCTCACGCCGGCGCAACCGCAGATCCGTTACGTGACGTTCCGCAATCGCCGCTACCCGGCGTACTTTTACCCGTACGACCGGCACGAGATCTGGGGTCTCACGGGACGAATCCTGAAGGCGTTTCTCGACGTCGTCTGGACGGCGGTGTAGCGCTCAGTCGATCGGCACCGCGCGTAGGTCGAGCCGCTCCACGATGCTCTTGAGGATGGACAGCAGCGCCGCGCGTTGCTCGTCATCGAGGTGCTCGAACGTCTCCGCATCATTCTGATCCGCGAGAGCCGCGAGCCGCGGCACGAGCCGGCGTCCCGAGGCGGTCAGCGTGATCACCTGCGCGCGGCCGTCCGCGGCATCCGCGCGGATGGCGACGAGGCTCTTCGACGCCAGCCGATCGAGCAGCTTCGAGACCGCGCCGCGCGTCAGGCCGATCTTCTCGGAGATCGCGCTCGGCTTGATGCCGCTCTCATCGAACAACGCGCGCAGAACGACCCACTCCGCGACGGTCACGCCGTGCCGTTCCAGCTTCACTTTGAACGAGTGCGAAACGTGGTTCGAGACGAAGCGCAGCCAGTAGCCGAGGTGGATTTCGAGGGCGCTGACGTTCGCGGGGCTATTGCGGGAAGTGTTCGACATGCGTCTCGGCCGTGCGCCCATAGTACAAGACGCGTTTGCCGAGGAACGAGACCATGTAGCCGGCGCAACCGCCCGCTTTCACCTTCGCCGAGAAGCCCGCATACGTGTAGCCAGGCGCCTTCGTCTGTGCCTCGCGCACGGCCTCTTCGACGACGCTCGCGCGGAGCTCCGCCGCGACCGCGTCATGCGCCGCGGGCAAGTCCAGCTGCACGCTGTCGCCATCGGGGAGGAAGTAGGTGGCGGTGTTCCTCCGATAGTCGACGTCGTATCCCTCGAAGCCAGCGCCGATGAGAGTGCGGACGATGGTGGGGAAGTCGATGGTGCCGGAGTAGGCGCCGGCGAGGCAGTTCTGGGCGGTTTCGATCAGCGTTGCATTCATATCGGGCAATGTAGGCCGATATAGTTGCCTAGTCAACTAGCGTGTGTTGCGTTACCCTTTGCCGCCATGGATCTGAAGGCTCTCCTGCCGGAACGTTTCCGCGATCGCCACGTGAGCTTCACTCGAATGTCCGTGGGCATGTCCGGCGCGTCCGTCTGGCGCGTGCAGGTCGGGGACGAGTCGTTCATCCTCAAGGTGGCTGATCCCGCGCAGTGCGCGGAGCGCTGGTCGGCGAATCTGCAGGTGCTGCGACTGGTCTCCGAGGCGGGAGTGGCGCCGCGAATTGTGCACGTCGACGAAGAGCGGCGCGCCGTCCTGAGCGTCTTCATCGAAGACCGCTCCTTCTTCTCCCTCTTCGCGAATGAGGACTCGCGCAATGGCGCGCTGGCGACGCTCGGCCACACGCTGCGGCGCGTGCACGATCTTCCTTCTCCGCCGGAAGTCCGTTTCCACGATCCAGTGGAATTCCTCCGCGACGTTTGGAGCCAGGTTTCCAGTTGGGAGTTGCCTTCGTTCGTTCCCGCGACTGTGACGCGCATGCTCGCCGAGACCGCACCGCGCAGCGGGCGCGAGCTGGTCCTGAGCCACAACGACGTCAACCCGACGAATCTGATCTACGACGGCCGATCGTTGTTCCTGCTCGATTGGGACGCCGCAGGCCTCAACGATCCGCTCTACGACCTCGCCGCCGTCGCCGTCTTTCTCCGCTTCGACGACGACGCCTGCCGAAAGATGATCGTCGCACACGACGGAGCCTCGATCGACTCCTTGCCCGAGACCTTCGTGTACTTCCGCCGCTTCATCGCCGCGCTCTGCGGCACGGCGATGCTTCAGGTCTCCCAGACTCCCACCTCCGCGCCGAACGAAGCCCTCTCCCTCGGCGACCTCTACGCGCAGTTGCGATCCGGCGAAGTGGATGTGCGGACGCCCGCCGGGCAACGGACGTTCGCGTTGGCGCTGCTCCGCGCGAGCTCGGAGTTGTAAGCTGACGGGATGTCGCCCGAACGCCCGTTCTTCTCCGCGAGCATGCTCGTCACCGGCCCTGACGGGACCTACGACGGTTGGCGGAAGTCGCAGCACATCGCCGCTTTCGAAGACCGGATCGAGATCAACGGAGTCCGCATCGGCTATGCACACCTCGCTGCCTGATGGTGGAGGCGTGCTCGCCTGGTCCGACGTTCGGCCGCTCGTCGTCGAGGTGCTCGCTCGCGCGTTCGAGCCGTTGGGGTTTCGGATGCCGGGACGGGTGATGTGGCGCTACCGGCCGCAGTTCATTGACGTCGTTCGCTTCGACTCGGCATCAGGCGGCGGTGTTTGTGTCGCGTTCGGATCGACACCGCGCATATCGCGCATCGTGAACATCGAACCGCACGAGTGTGCCTTCTACACCAGCCCAACCGCCGACCTCGGTCTCGAGAGCGCCGATCTCATCTTCCTCGACGATCTC
>JAFAVZ010000199.1 GCA_019242175.1 Acidobacteriota bacterium | reverse complement strand
CGCGAGATATGTGGTGCTCTCACCGGGGAAGGCTTCGTATGAAACGGAGCTCGACGGAAAGGCGCACCAGCTTCCAGCGGGATCGCATGCGATCGTTCCGGTCGACGAAGAGGCGGCCGGACATCTCGGACAACTCGTCGACCGGCTGCGCTGGCTTTCTCCGGATACCGAGGCGGCAGTGCTCAACATTCTCCGCCGGCCGAGCCTCGATATGCGCTTGAGCCGCATCGAGCGCACGGTGTTCGGCAAAACAACGGACGAAGCGCTCGCTGGCGGAATGCTCGCGAGACTGAAGGAGAATCTGCCGCTCGCGACTTTTGCCATGACGCTGCTGCTGTGGATTCTCGTGTCCATCAACTCGATGCTGCTGCTTGGAAGGCCGTCCAAGACCAATGCCGCCGAGCAATCTACCCACACGGAAACGACACAAACGACCGATGCAAAAACCGACAGTGCGACAGGCACCGCGCGTTCGTCTGCGCAGGATCCATTACCGATCGTCGAAGCGGCCAAGCCGCTTCTCGAGCAGCTCTACGCCAAGAAGGAAAACGGTGCATGGAAACCGTTCTACAAGACGCATTTCAGCGCCGTCCCGAGCGCCACTCCGAGTGACGATCAGATCGGGCACCTGTTCCAGGATCCTGCTTTTCTATGGGGCCTGGTGAAGCTTCAGGCAATGGCCCTCGGAGCCGATTCGAAAGATCCCGCGTTCATTCAGAAAAAGGACGACAAAGCCGCGATCAAGAGGGCCCTTCAGTCGCTCGGAAACGAGAAGATCCTCAGCAGGAGCAGCGTTTTTGCGAGGCTCACCTCCATGCTCGAGGGTAAGCCGAGCGCGCCTGACTTTTCTCCTGTCCCCTTCACTACGGACAAAGACGAGGTCTTCACCGATCGCGATCTCGCCGACGGTCTTCCTGCCCTCGCCGAATTCCTGGAGCACGCACCGTGAAACTTCGTCTGAACGTCTGGAAAGACGGTCGAGTCGCAGACGTGCCGCTGGAGGTTCCCGGCGCGGTCGACCTGCGCGCCCTGCCGGGCGCTTCGGGCATCCATGTCGTGCTATCCGACGAAGGAGGCATTCGGTTGAGGGCAGAGATGCCGGCCGACCGTGAAGAGGTCGTTTCGCTTCTCTTCGAGCTCGATGAGCATGGAGCGCCACACGTGCGGAGCAGCGGTCGCCACGTAGTCCTCCTTCCGGCCGACGTCCGCTATGCGGCGCCGGAACCTATCGCAAGGCTCGCGACAGATGCGCCGCTCGATCTCGCGATCGTCGTCGATGGCACGACCCGGACGTGGCTGCCGGGACAGAAGGATGATGCCTCGCAACTGTGGAGCGGCCGTCTTCTGGAGCGCAGGGAGCCATGGTCCGCGCACGTCGATACGCTTCTCGCGTTCGCCCAGCGCTTGTCTGAAGGGTCGCAGACGCGTGTCGCCGTGCTGGCGTTCGGCGATCAGGAACTGCCGGCGCAGACGACGCGCGATCTGCAGCCGCGATACCTCCTTCATCCGCCCGAAGAGGAACGAACGTTTCAGCCGTTGGCCGGAGAGTCGATCCGCCAGCGCCTGCTCTCGTTGCCGCCAACGCCGGGCGGAGACTTCGTCGATGCGCTGGCCGATGCGCTCGCGGCCTGCGGCCAGCTGCGGTGGCGTCCCGACGCCCGGAAAATGATCGTACTGACCGGAGACTCGCCAGGCAGTTCGTTACTCTACGAGCTGCCCCTCGGCAGCGATCTCTGCGTCCGCCGATTCGACGTCGATACGCAGGCGATGCAGCTCCACCAGCAAGGCGTCGAGCTGATCACGATCTATCACCCGCCGCCGGACAAGACTTTCACCATCGACCAGCTGAGGTTCGTCGAGGCTACGCGACGACAATATGCGCGGCTTGCCTCGTTGCCCGAGCTGGCGTTCGAGGTACAGTCCTTCGATCCGGAAGCAGCGGCGGAGAGAGCCCGACAGATCGTGAAGACCGTCGGACGCGGCGCGACGCTGGCGGAGATCATGCGCGGCGGCGAGCTCTGACCATCAGGCCCGGTCCCAGCGTTGCAGCCATTGTCCGAGCTGCGGCGCCCAGGCCGGCGAACGCGCACAATCGCGGCTTTGTTTGATGAGCTTCTGCAACGGCTCCGCGCCCAGGCCGAAGAGCCGATTCCATTCGCGGCGGTCGTCGAGCATCAAGCCGAAGATCAACGCCGGCACGCGACTGGTGAGATCCGGAATCCCCATCGCCTGAATCGTCGCAGGTGTGGGGGCGAGCACGTAGGCCGCGCTTCGCAGCAAGTCGGCTTTCGCCGCCCACTGTCCTTGGTCGACGTGAACCGGCCGTTGCCTGCGTACTGTCTCCACCCACTCGCAAAGAAGATCCGACGGATAGCTGCCTTTCGCTCCTATCCGATGCCGCAGACTTCGAGGATCGAGCCAGCGTCGATCTACGCTCGTAGCGAATTGATGCAGCTCGTGGAGGAGCAAGGCGTCGGAGTCCGGCGCGCGGAGCCGCAGTCTCATGCCCGGCCGAAGAATGGTCCTCGCCACCGCAGGCGAGGATTTCGGCTCCACGACGATCGGCTCGGGCTCGAGTACATTTGCCGGTGTCCCCTGCAACAAGCCCCGCGCCGTCGCATGAGCCTTCTCCGGCGCGAGCGAAGCCACGGCCCGATCGTCCGGAAGCACGTCCCACCGCGACGCGAGATCGTCGAACGACGGACGACTCGACGGAATCCAGCCAGCGATCGATATGCGGTCGGCGATGTCCCGAGGAAGCGGCAGAAGTAACGCCGCCAAGGCTTCGGGGGAAAGCGGACGCCGTAACCCTGTGAGCCACGCCGGATGCGCACCGGCGAGGAGCTGGTCGTATAACTGCTCCAGGGAGCGCGGGTCCAGCGCGCTGGAGAGTGCTTCGCGGCCTCGCTCGATCGTGTCGGCCAGAGTCTCCTCTGCCATGACGGATTCGCCTCGAACGATGCTCAGGACGGCGTCCGCTTGCGCCTGAAGGTCCGAGACGTCGTCGCGCTCCCACCAGATCCCATCGGTCATCGCGGCGACGCGCGGCAGCAACAAGAGCGCTCCCAGCGCTGCTGGTACCTCAGGAGGCCGGCGCCATTCCAGCATCTGTTTTTCGAGAAAGCCGCGGCGCCCCTCGGCATCGATCGCGCGGCTGGGATAGCAGGTGACCGCATAGCAACGGTCGCCGAGACTGCGCCACATCTGGAAGGATGCGGGAACATCTTCGGCACCAAGGCTGAGCCGCAATTGCAGATCGGTCTCGGCGAAGTGCGCGCTGCGGGCGATCCAGCGAAAGTCCGTGCGAGCGCCGTGTACTTTTCCCCAGACGCCACGCTCATACTCGATGACGCTGGGCAGCGAGCCCTCGAGAGCGGGCCAACCCGCGCGCCTTTTCATGACACACCCGTCAGTTGATCGAGTAGCCAGGCAAAGGGAGCCATCAGATTCAAAGGACGTCCGCCGGGACAAAGTCGATTCTGGAGACTCTCATCAATGAACACCACTGGCTCGATCGCTCCGTAGCGAAGACGAACGCCAGCGGCGGAAACGGGGAAAAGGCGGTAGCGCTCGCAATAGTGATCGAGCAACTCCACGAGCTTTCCGTCCAGCCGTTCGCGCACAAACTCGTCGGGATGTCCCATCGCGCGGTGATAGTCGGCGGGCGTATGGATGTTCACATCCGCTTTGGAAACGCAGACGGCGATCGGGCGCAGGTCTTTTCTCCCGATCCGCCCGCTCGCGACATGCAGGATCTCGAGCGTGCTCGCGAGGAGGCGTTCGAGCTCCGAAGCCTCCAGGCGGGTGTCGAAAACGAGCACGAGCCCGTCCGCGGAACCGAGGCGTTGATTGAAATCGGTCTTACCCTTCCTCTCCGCGAACTCTCGCGAGTCCTCGCCGGGACGATCCTCGAGCTGAAGCAATGCGGTCGCTCCCGTTCTACGGTGCGCGAACTGATACTCGAGCGCCTCCGCATAGCCGACGGTCGTGGCGTTCGGGAAAGAGTTGTTCGTGTTCATGTACGTGCGCATACCGTGGATGAACTGCAGAGAGCGTTGCGTCGGATACACGTCCCAGTCCGCACTGCCGGCGCCATCCAGAAATAGCTCTGCGAGCAACGCCGTCTTTCCAGCCGATGTAGGGCCCCAAAGGGCGAGCTGGAGCGGCCGCGAGGAAAGCGCCGCAGACTTGGAAGCGCTCCCCTCGACTCGAGCCGGGATGTCCGCGAACACCGCGGACGCCATTTCTCGGGCGCGCCGGAGATGTTCCGCTGTAGGCTCGACGAAGCCGCTCGTAGGGATCGAAGTCTCGCCGCCGAGGAGTAGATCCCAGCTTTCACGAATCTCGGGAAGCACGGAGTTGGACAGCCAGGACGACGGCAACCACCCACCGACCGACAGTCGGTCGGCAAGCTCGCGCGGAAGAGGGAGGAGCAATGCTGCGACGGCGGCGGGCGGCAGCGGCACCTCGAGTCCCCGCAAAGGAACGCCACCGTTGCCGGCGAGCAACAACGCATAAAGCTCCGCCAGCGCCTCCTCCGAAGTCGCCTCGGCGAGACCACGGCGTCCTTCGGCGACGGCTTCTTCGATCAGATCCGGGGAGCAGGGCAGAGCGCCGCCGGACGGCAGATCCATCACGTAGTCCGCTCCGGTCCAGCGCGGATCGTCGCTGCGCGCCCACCATTCACTCGAATCGAGATGCGCGACGAGCGGAAGCAAGAGCAGCGCTCCGGTTGCCGCCGGCACCTCGGGAGGGCGCTGCCACTCCAGAAGATGCTTTTCCAGGAAATCACGCCGGCCAGAGGCGTCGATCGCGGCGCTCGGATAAATGCCGATTGCGTAGCAGCGATCACCGGTCACACGCCATAGCGTCGCAACGATCGGAGCGTTTTCACTTCCCAGCGGCAACTCGTGTTGCAGCGCGCGATGGAGCGCAGCAAGCGCCGGAGTCGCGGCAAGCCAGCGAAAGTCGGTGCGTGCATTGTGAGCTTTGCCCCAGATTCCACGTTCATATGTGAGTTGCTCAGGGACTTGCCCGGCGTCGAGCGCCGGCCATCGCTGAACGGTCGTGGTTTTCGTCGTCATCGTTCACCTCCGTGGTGAATAAAGACCGAGCACGCGCACGCGCAGCGCAACCGGGGGAAGTGTTTCCAGACCCCAGGCATCGAGCTCGGCAAGCGTTTCCTCGATCGATTGCCGTTGCGCCGCGCCGGACCGCCCGTTCGAAGGCTGGCGCAACCACTCCGCTGCGCGGTACAGCTCGTCGGCAGCGAGCCGGCGGGCGTGCTTGTCGATCCGCTCGAACAGTTGTGCTGCCAACGCGAGCTGATGGAGAACGGCGCCCCAGTGACGGGGCTGTTCGGGAATGCCGTAGATCAAAGCCGCCACGCGGTGAGCCAGCTCCGGACAGAACCGGTAGAGCTGCTCTTCGTTGAACCGGCGATAACTCTTCTGGAGCGACGCGAACCGGTTGCGCGCCGAGCGTTGCTCGCGAAGCAGCCCGTCGAAGAACTCATCGGCACGAGCAACGATCGCCGTCAATGCTTCGACATGTTCCATCACCGCATTCGGTCGGCCGGGGAGGTTGGCAGCGATGTCCGTCGTCAGCTGGGCCGCCGTCTCGCGATCGACGGGCGTCAGATCGTCGGACGAGAGTTTCGCCAGCTCCTCGGCTGCGCGTTGCCGTCGTTGCTCGAGCTCCCGGCGCACACTTCGAGCTTTCTGGCGCAAGACACGATCGAGCTTCCCGGCATCCAGCATGGCCTCCGCGGCATCGTGCGGCGACGCACCGTCGGCGATCGACGGCATCACCGCGGCGGGGAATGCCGCGCTGGCGCGCCGCAACAAGGAATCCAGGCGCTGCAGATCCACGAGCTGCCGATCGAGATGCGCTCGGCATTCCTGGACGAATTGCGTCTCGAGCGTTTTCAACTCCGTCGCAAGTGACAGCGCGCGGCGCCGACGCTCCTCCAGCGACTCTTCCGCGACGGAGCGAGCGAGCCGGGAAATCGGCCGGGCGAGATCGCCGGTCTTGAGCGACACGCCGCGTGTGCGCTGCACCTCCGCCTGCAATGCAGCGTTCTGCGCAGAAAGCGTTTCACGCAGCTCGTCGAGCTCACGCAGCTCGTTCTCCGCGCGGACGGCGAGCGCATCGACTTCGCGCTCCATGCGATTGCCCTGGCGAAGCAACCGCAGCATCTCCTCCGCGGCCGGCTCGCTTGGGAAGGCATGCAGTTGTCGGCGCAGCAGCACGGCCTCCGTTCCCACTCCCTCGGAAAGCGGGCGCGCTTCGAGCGCCGCAAGCTTCTTTTCCACACGGTCCACGATGTCGCGCAGGCGGGCTTCGAGGATGGTGACATACGCTTCCGCGAGCGCATGGAACCGTTGCTGGAATCGATCGAAGTATCCGAGCCACTCGTGAAAGAAATGGGGACGCGTCACCGGTCGAGCGCGTAGCTCCGCGAATCGAGTATCGAGCTCGGGCTGATCGCCACACACCTGCCGGAGATCCGCCATCGCATCCTCGATCTCTCGAAGTTTTTCGCTGCGCTGCCGTTCCGCAAGCGCCAGGAGACGCTCTCGCAAGGCCTTCGCTTCGTCGAGCAGCCGTTGTGCGAGCGTCGCCGGGTCGTCGCCTTCCATCGCGACCATCCGGCGTTCCTCCAGCCGTTCGATCTCTGCTTCCGCTTCATGAAGCAGTTCCGACCAGCCGCGCAGCTCGGTCAGGATCAGCCCGACGTTTCCAATCTCCGGAGGAGGATCCTGCACGCGTTTTTCGAAAGTCTGCAGCGGCTGGAGCGAGGCCTTGATCTCTTCCTGCCATGCCGCTCCTGCGTCGTTCGCGAACAGCCGCGCGCGAAATTGCGGCAAGTTCCCGCGCAGGCCTGCCGAGCGCACATCCGCGCCGAGGGCGTCGGCGATGCGTTGCGCCTCACGCAGAAGGCTCACGGCCTCGCGAGTCGCGCGCATCTCCTTTTCGATCTGGCCGAAGCGGACCTCGTCGTTGTACACGTCGCTCTCGCGCTCGGCGGTCTCGGTGAGGCGCCCCAGGCCCACGAGCCAGTCGCGGCAACGACCGCTGATCCAGGCTTCGAGCTCGGCGTCATTGCCTTTCGCGGTATCGGAAAATCGATGGACCTCCGAGTCGAGGAGCTCCGTCCGCGCCTCCAGGTTTGCGATCGCGCGCGCAACACCGTCCAGCCGGTCGACGCGTTCGCCGTAGCGCGCAATGACCTGACCGTCGACCCACAACCGCCATGAGGGCACGGCTTCCTCGATCTGCCTGCGCAGCGCTGCGCAGACGGCGCGAAAGCGTCGGGCGCGTGGCGGGACCGACGTCTCCCACGTTTCGAGTCGTTTGAGCTCGGACTTCAATTTTTGACGCGCTGTCGGAGTCCACATGACGAATCTCACATCACCTTGTCGAGCAACTCGATGGCAGCCGAACGCACCGGTGGCAGATCGATGTTTGCCGCTAATGCAGCTGGGGACCGGAGGCACTGCGGACATCCCTGCGGGCTGTTGCAGGCGCAGTTCTGCAGCCACTCCTTCGCCCACTGAAGAAGCTGCAGCAGGAAGGCGTTGTCGTCGCCGATCGCTTCGACGAGGCCGATGCCGCCGGGGTACAAATCGACGATGGCGAGGCCGAACGCCGGACGTCCCTGCACGATCTCGCCGGTCAGCGACACGACCTCCAGCGCATCCTCTTCAACGCCGAGGTGGACGGGCAACAGATGACTCAGCGCCTGAGCCAGCGAGAGCAACGCGAGCTGTTTCTCCTCCTCGGAAAGCCGAAGGACGAGCGCGCGCGTGTCGAAGCCCTGCTGGATCGGCCTGCCGAGTCGCGGTTTGTCTACTTCTACTGCGGACGTTCCGAGCTTCGGCGTGATGCGGTAGACGCCGCTGACCTCTTCGTTGTAGCGGAGCGAAGCCGTGAAACGCGTCACTTGCGTAGTTTTGCCGGTGAGGCGAACCGGCGGTCCGATGGGCTCGATGTTGAACACGTGCGCATTGCGAATCCGCCACGTGTCACTGTGGACGCTTTGTCGTGCGCATTCGATTCGACCGCCGGCGAGCGCCGCATCCAGCGGTCCCCATTCTTTGATCTCGTAACGCTGGCCATCGTGGAGAAAGACTCGATGTGGATAGGCTTGAATCGTCAACCGCTCCGGATCGACGAGCATGCACAAACCCTCCCCTTTGTCCCCTCCGCTGCTGAGATCGCGAACTTCGACCAAACGGTCGCCGACCGTGTCGAGAGGCCGCCGATCGCCGGTGGGCACCCACTTGCTCCTGTACTCGTGCTCTCGGCGCAATTCCCCCCATTCGTCGAGATAGCGAACTTCGCTGCGTTCGAGCTGCCCCCGCCCGGCGATCTCCTCGAGCGTCCTCCGAATGACCGTGTCATTCCAGAAGAAGTTCTTTTGAAGGCCCGTCCGGGTGTCGGGCAACTCGTCGAGTGCCAGGAGCAGGTGACGGCGCATGACGCCGGGTTGCGCGTCGACCGAGACGAGCCGTCGTGACGTCCCGAATCCGGCGCTGTCGCGGTCGCCCGTCAGCCTGCTGAGCAAATATGCCGCATAAGGATTCGACGGCCGCGTGATGCCGACGTGATGAGGCAATCCTTCGGGCGCCGACCGCCCGCCGTGACTGATCATCTCGACGAGAGAAAGGAGCTCGCCCGATTGAATCTCGCGGATGCGCGCGGCGGCAGTCGCGTTGTCCGGCCTCAGCCGATCGCTCAGCACCACGTCGCCCGCAGTCAGTTTCAAGAATGCCTGCGCCTCGCTCGTCGGAATGTCCGTCGGGACGTCGAGATGCGTCGCCCAGTTCTCTTCCACGGATACCTTCGCCGCGACGAGCGGCAGGTAGCGATAGCGTTGCAGCACGCTGCGCCCCTCTTCACGCGCGAAAAATTGCTCGTGCGATTCGAGCAGGTGGAGATGCACGTCTCGAGGCATTCGCGACTCCACCGGAACCTCGGACTCGGCGGGCAGCGGATGCGGTAGCAGACGGCGAACGAAGGCGCCCGGTTGTGCGTCGCCGTGCGGCGTGCTGCGGACGAATGCGAGAGTGCGCAGATCGTAGCGGCCCATCGAGTCGAGGAGGCGGTGCAGGCGCCGGGAGATCGCCCACAGGTTCGCGGCGAGGACACCGCTGAAGGCTTCGAGATGCCACCAGACGATGAGACCGAAGCGTTTGACGAGCTCGGGATTCTTGAGTTGCGGGAGGACACGGTCGGAGAGGATCTGCGCATCGGCGACGACGATGAGCGCATTGCGCTCGATCTCGCCCGCCGGACCGACGGCGGAGACTTTGCGGTTCGGCACCCAACCCGCGAGCTCCGCGGCCAACGCCGTGGAATTGCTCGCGACGACGACGAGCGTGGCAGCATGGAACCGTTGTTCCAGGATCTCCGCCGCCAGAGCAACGACCTCCGTCTGTCCGCAGTCATCCGGCGCGAAAATGAGTCGGCTCCGGCCGGTGCCGTCGCCATTCGCGCCGAGCAAGTCATCGACGGCTTCGATCAGTTCGGGAGCAATCACACGTGCGCCACGCAGACGAAGACGCTCGTGCAAATCGCCGGCAGCCCGCTGCCGGATGCTGCGCGCCTTGCCGGTATTCGGCCAGCTCGCCAACGTTCGCACCTCCACGCCATGGGAAGCCAAAGCCTCGGGCCACGGACGCAGAGGCGAGGCCGGCGGCAATTCCGGCCCAGACCCTTCCTGTCTCACGCGAAGGTGCACGCCGCCGCTCAATGCAACGCCTACCAGCGAAACGAGCAACACGGCGAGCGTGCCCCACGCGGCGCCCGGGTAAGCATCCGCGCCGCCGCCGAGGTCGGACAGCGTGGAGGCCAGGATCGCGGCGAAGGGGAAGGTCCAGATCAACAGCCAGCGCCGCGAACTTCCGAAGCCGATCGAGCCCGCAAGCCAACGCCCCACTTCCCTTCCGCCCGGCTTCTCTGCCGCACCAAAGATCAGCAGCAACGCCCACACCGCAAGAGGAACGAGTATCGCGATGCGATAGCACACTTCGACCGGCCAGCCGAAGACGCCGGTGAGATCGAGCTCCAGGTGCCGGCCGGACCTCCAGAAACCGGGAGCGATGCTCG
>JAFAVZ010000630.1 GCA_019242175.1 Acidobacteriota bacterium | reverse complement strand
TCATCCTGAGGCGCGAAGACGCCGAAGGATCTCCTGCTACGAGCGACCAGCGCACGTGCCGGGAGATCCTTCGCCCTCTTCGGGGCTCAGGATGACACTTACACGGCTACGCCATCCGCGACACTCACACCACCACGCCGTCTGCGCGCGAGACGCAACGCGTGGGTAGAAGTTGGGGACGAGGATCGCCGTCACGAGCGGCGCCCATCCTGAGACGCGCACCCCCGCCAAGTGTCATCCTGAGGCGCGAAGACGCCGAAGGATCTCCTGCTACGAGCGACCAGCGCACGTGCCGGGGGATCCTTCGCCCTCTGCGGGGCTCAGGATGACACGTACACCACGACGCCGTCTGCGCGCGAGACCCAACGCGTCGGGTAGAAGTTGGGGATGAGGATCGCCGTCAAGAGCGGCGCCCATCCTGAGACGCGCACCCCCGCCAAGTGTCATCCTGTGACGCGCACCCCCGCCGAGTGTCATCCTGAGGCGCGAAGACGCCGAAGGATCTCCTGCTACGAGCGACCAGCGCACGTGCCGGGAGATCCTTCGCCCTCTTCGGGGCTCAGGATGACACTTACACGGCTACGCCATCCGCGACACTCACACCACCACGCCATCCGTGCGGCGAGACCCGACGCGCCGGGTAGAAGTCGGGGATGGGGATCGCCGTCACGAGCGGCGTCGCATCCTGTGACGCGCACCCCCGCCGAGTGTCATCCTGAGGCGCGAAGACGGCGAAGGATCTCCTGCTACGAGCGACCAGCGCACGTGCCGGGGGATCCTTCGCCCTCTTCGGGGCTCAGGATGACACGTACACGGCTACGCCATCCGCGACACTCACACGACCACGCCATCCGTGCGGCGAGACCCGACGCGCCGGGTAGAAGTCGGGGACGAGGATCGCCGTCACGAGCGGCGCCCATCCTGAGACGCGCACCCCCGCCGAGTGTCATCCTGAGGCGCGAAGACGCCGAAGGATCTCCTGCTACGAGCGACCAGCGCACGGGCCGGGGGATCCTTCGCCCTCTTCGGGGCTCAGGATGACACCGTGCGCGTTTAGCGCCGTGCGACCGTCGCCGCGTAAATGCGCATCGTTGTCCGGTCCTGGAGGAACGCCGCCACTCCGGTCGCCTCGGGGGGCAGGTTCACCACCGTGTCGTGGACGGCGCCGGGGCGGGTGACCTGGCGGACGATGGCGTCGTTCACGACGGTCGTTCCGCGGTTCTCGCCCTGCACGATCTGCGTTTTCGCGCCATCCTGGAACGCCACGATCACGAGGTCGCGAGACGATTTCGACTCGGCGTGCACCGCGGCCTGGCCGTCGCGCAGGAGGACCATCACCTTGCCCTCCGACGCGCGCTGCGAGTCTTCGAGAATCGCCTTGCGCAACTCGTTGGCCTGCGAGCCGACGAGCTGCTTCGAGCCGCCGACTACGGCCTGCGGCGTGTACGCGCTCGTGAGGCCGAACTGCTTCTGGTACATCATCTGCCGCAGCGTGTACTGCTTCGAGCTGAAGGGATCGCGCCAGCCGAGGTGGTCCCAGTAGTCGACGTGGTAGGCGAGCGGAACGATCGTCTTCGCGTACGCCGGATCTTTCGCCAGCGCTCGCAGCAACTCGTCTGCCGGCGGGCAGCTGGAGCATCCCTGCGACGTGAACAGCTCGACGACCACCGGATTCGGACCGAGCTTCGGTCCCTGCGGCGCGTTCGCGCGGATGGCGAAGCCGACGACGGCGACGAGAACGAGCAGAGCGAGCGAAGCAGCAGCGCGGCGCATCCCTCTATTCTTCACTCCTCGGCGCGAGGATTCAAACGCGTCTCGGCCAGGTCGAGCTCCGCGAGCATCGAGCGCAGCACTTCGTCTGACAACCGATGCTCGTTGCGCAGCTTCACCGCCGCCCTCCGCTGCGCGCTGAGCAGCTCGCGCAACGCGGACGTGTAACGCTCCTGATGATCGAGCGCGGTGCCGTGCTCGTCGCCGCCATCATGATTGAGCGCGGCGAGACGCACGGCGTAACGCTGGCGAAGATGGTCGTAGTGATCGTCGAAGACGCGGCCCTGCGCGTGCAGCGCGTCGAGCTCCTTCAACACTTCCTCGAGCACCACGCGCCGCGCCTCCGTCTCCTCATGCTCCGGCTCCTCGGTGCCGGACAAGCCGAGCCGGCGAATGAGGCCGGGCATGGTCATGCCCTTGACGACGACGCTGATGAAGATCGCGCCGAAGGAGAGGAAGATGATCATCGGCTTCTGCGTCACCGAGTCCGGCAACGCCATCGCCGCGGCGAGCGCGATGACGCCTCGCATGCCGGCCCAGCCGATGAGAAGGACGGCGCGCGGCGCCAACGGCGGCTCGCTCTTGCGAAAAAGCCGCTTCGCCAGGAACGGGCCGACGGCCATCGCCGGGAAGACCCAGACGACACGCAACGCGATCAGGAGCAAACCGAAGATGAGCGCGTAGAGCGCCAGCGCGGACGGCCGCACGTTGCCGATGTCGCGCAGCACGGGACGCAGTTGCAAGCCGATGAGGACGAAGACGACGCCGTTGAGGATGAAGTTCAGCGTGTTCCAGACGACGCCCGATTCGAGGCGCACGCGCGCGGGACGCGATTCATCCGCGCGGCGGCTATGCAGCAGTCCGCACGCGACCACGGCCAACACGCCCGACGCCTTCACCTCCTCCGCCGCGAAATAGGCGACGAACGGCACGAGGACGGTCGTGGCGACGACGATCGGCGGGTCTTCGATCCAGCGTTCGACGCGATGCCCGAGCCAGCCGACGACGAGTCCGATCGCGACGCCGATCACGACGACGTAGAAGAAGCGAAAGACGCTCTCCGTCACCGTCGGCGCACGGCCGCCGAGGAGCATGGCGATGCCGAGCTGCAACGCGAGGAGGCCGGTCGCATCATTGACGAGGCTCTCGCCTTCGATGATGTCGACGATCTGCTTGCGCATCTTCAACCGGCGGGCGATGGCCGTCGCCGCGATGGCATCCGTCGGCGCGACGACGGCGCCGAGGATGAAGCCGGAGCTCCAGTTGAAGCCGGGCAGGAAGGTGGGCGCCGTCGCGGCGATGCCGAAGACGGTGAAGACGACGAGGCCGACGGCGAGCACGAAAATGCTCCACGCATTTCGCTGCAACGACGGCCACGAAGTGTGCCACGCCGCGTGGTAGAGCAGCAGCGGCAGGAACACGGTGAAGATCACGTCCGGCTGGAGCGCGATCTCGGGCAATCCGGGGATCAGCCCGATGACCGCGCCCGCCACGACCATCACGATCGGATACGGCACGCGCACCTTGCGCGCGACGATGGCGAAAATCACGACGACCAGCAGCAGCTGGAGCAGAAGGGCCGCAGCGCCGAAATGCATCCGCGCAGTTTACGCGGCGTCTTCCTCGACGATCACTTCCGGAACCGGCTCGAGCTGCTTCTTCGCCCGTCCCGCGGTCTGCACGAGCGCGACGCCGGAGAGGATCACGACCATCGCCGCGATCGAGAGCGCGGTGAGGCGCTCATCCAGCACGAGCCAACCGAGAATCACGGCGACGACCGGGTTGACGTACGCGTAGAGCGACATCTTCGTCGTCTGCATGTGATGCAGCGCGAAGACGTATGCGCTGTACGCGATCACCGTCCCGAAGAGCGTGAGGTAGAGCAGCGCCGTGAGCGTGCGCGGCGTCGTGTGCCAGCGCGCGCCTTCGCCGATCGCGAAGCCGACGACGTCGACGATCACGCCGCCGGTGAACGTCTGGATCGCCGCGGACATCACGAGCGGCACGTCCTTCACCGTGTACTTGCCGCGCGCGGTTCCGTACTGCCAACCGAGGGAGCCAACCTGGATGATGACGGCGCCGAGGAGGAGCTTCGTGTCGAAGCGGCCGGTCGTCCCGCCGCCGGGCATCACGAGCATCGCGACGCCGAGAAAGCCGACGGCCATGCCCATGCCCGTGCGGGCGGAGATGCGTTCGCCGCCGCGGCGGAGCAGTTCGAGGATCGCGGCCCAGAACGGAGCGGTGGCGACGAAAAGCGCGGCCATCCCGCTCGGCACCCACTGCTCGGCCCACACGACGGAGAGGTTGCCGAGGGCGACCATCAGGAAGCCGATGAAGGTGAGGTTCGCCAGGACGCGCCAGTCGCGCGGGATGCTCTCGCCGCGCATCTTCGCGATGCCGAAAAGGAGCAGACCGCCGACGGTGTAGCGGAAGCCGGTGAGGAGGAGCGGCGGAATGGTCTCGACGGCGATGCGGATGCCGAGGTAGGTCGTGCCCCACACGATGCAGACGATCGCGAAGGCGGTGTAGGCCACGGTGCGTTCGTGTTTCATGACTCTTCTTCTCCGTGGATGCCGAGGACGATGCCGCCGACTTTCTCGCAATGCGTCTGCATGACGATGGTCGTGCGCGTGGAAAGGAGGAGCGGCGGTGCGTTGAGCTTGTTGACGAGCTCGTTCAGGGCGGCGATGGAGCTCGTGCGGACTTTGAAGAGGAAGCAGTCGTCGCCGGCGACGGTGTGGACTTCGAGGACTTCCTCGTCATCCATCATGGCTTTGAACTCTTTGGATTTGCTGGTGGCCGTGCCCCGCGCGGCGATGAACGCCGTGATGCCCCGCCCGACGGACTCGGGATGGACGACGACGGTGGTGCCGCGGATGACGCCCTGCTGCTCGAGCTTGGCGATGCGGTCGGCGACCGCCGGCCGGGAGAGCCCGACCTGCTCGGCGATCTGCGCCGCCGGCGAACGGCCATCTTTCAGGAGAAGGCCGACGATGCGGGTGTCGAGATCATCGAGAGCGAAAGCCATATCGAGAATATGGCGTCGCTTCGAAGGAAAGTCAAGGCAGTTACTGACGATTCGAAGAATCGCGTGGGTTATTGGTTGCTAGTTGCTTGTTGCTTGTTGCTTGTTGCTTGCGCTGCAGCGCCTGGAACGCCCCGAGGCGCGAGTAACTAGCAACGAGCAACCAGCAACAAAAAAAGGAGACGCGGCCCAGGGGGGCTGGAACCGCGTCTCCAGGGGGTATGGGGGATGCTCCCACCGGGGAGCGGAGAAAGTTCGGATCGCGCCGAACTACCGTACGGCCAGTGCCATCGGAGTGCCAATGCGGCGCAACTGGGTGGCGCGGGCGATGGCGGCGACGATGCGGCTGGCGTTCGGGTACTCGAAGCGGGCTCGACGGCCGGCGCTTCGGATCAACTCGCGTTGCAGGTACTCCACCTTCACGTTCCGCGCGGGATCCTCGATCAGCCGCCGCAGCGACGAACGGCGAAGGATGATCTCGCGCAGCGGAAGGTCGGCGGAGCGAACGGCGAAGCGGATGGTCTCGCGGTCGTCGGAGCAGACGCGGGCCACGCTTCCACTCGGCAAAACGCTCACGATCTCTTCGGCGACGTTCATCTCGTTCTTGGTGTTCATCCGGCCCTCCCAGGTCAGTGTCTGTCTGCTCTAATAGACGTCGAAGCGGCGCCGAAGTTGCGCGAACGTTCGGTGAACGCCCCGTCAACTGATGTCCGTATCTTTCGTCCCGCTCTCGCTTTCGACGGACGCGCGTCCGAACGAAACGATCCTCGACGCCGCGCGCCGGGCCGGCGCGCCGCTGGGCAATTCCTGCGGCGCGACCGGCATCTGCGCGCGCTGCCGCGTCCGCATCGTGAGCGGCGCCGAGTCGCTCTCCCCTCCGACGACGATCGAGCTACGCACGTCAGCGCAACGCGGATTGGAGGCGGAGGAACGGCTTGGGTGTCAGGCGGTGGTCGGCGGCGGCGGCCACGTTGTCGTGACTACCGGGTACTGGTAGCGGGCCGAATTGAAAATTGAAAATTGAAAATTGAAAAAGACGCTTCGCGGCGGCGTAGCTCCTCGTGAAGCGGAGCTTTTTTCAATTTTCAATTTTCAATTTTCAATTTTCAATTCGTCAGAAACA
>JAFAVZ010000502.1 GCA_019242175.1 Acidobacteriota bacterium | reverse complement strand
GAATGATGCCTTTGCCGTGCGCGTAGACGAGCGCCTCGAGCAGGCATTGCGCGACGGAGATCGCGTCGTGCACGGGCAACGCGCCTTTCTCCGTCAGCAGCACGTCGACCGGCTGGCCTTCGACGAACTCCATCACCAGCACGGCGTTTCGCGCGTCGTTGATGAACTCGTAGAAGCGGGTGATGTAGCGATGGCGAAGCTTGGAGAGGATCTGCGCCTCTTTCACGAAGCGCTTCCGCGCCGTGACCTCCCCCGCCAATTCGTCCGACATCACTTTCAAAACGACCTGGTAGTCCGAGGGCAGCGTCTCGTCCGCGCGCAGCGTGCGCCCGACGTAGACGTGGCTCATGCCGCCTTCGCCGATCTCCCGTTCGATGCGGTAGTTCCCGATCGTGGTCCCGATCATTTCAGGACCCCTTCGTCATCCCACTGAAAGCCATCGTGGCAGAGGGGCATGAAGACGAAACGGTGCGAGCCGATGCGGACGATGTCTTTGAGCGCGAGATCTCTGCGCGGCTCGATCTCCGCCTCGTTCACGTACGTGCCGTTCGTCGAATTGTGATCCATCAGGATGAAGCGTTTCTCCTCGGGGCGAAAGACAAGGTCGGCGTGATGCGACGACGCCTGGTCGTCATTGACCACGATGTCCGACCGGCGGTCGCGGCCGAGGACGTTGCGGCCCATGCGTACCGCATAGGACTCGCCGCGGACGGCGCCGTTGAGGCCGATCAACCAGCCGACGACGTACCGTTTCGGCGCTCCCTCGAGGCGCTGCACGGCGACGGTGCGCTCCATCGGCGGCGCCTGGATCAGCGGCGCGGAGTCGCGGCGCGGAGAAGAGAGCGTCGCAGAACGCGGACGTTCGGTCGGCAGCGCGGCGGCCGCGGCGGCGTTGGCGCCGGTGGAAGAAGGAGACGCAGCGGCCGGGACGGGAACGGGCCGGGGGCCGGCGCCGCCATCCACCGAGCCGAAGCGCGTGGGGCGGACGACGGGGATCTCCGGCTCGTTGTTGTCCGCCGGGCAATAAGGGCAGAGGTCCCACGACTCGTCGATGAAATGCCCGTTCTCACACCGCTTGTCAGCCACGATGCTCACCCTTCACGCATGGAATGCGACCGCAACCGCATTGCGACCGCCGAAGTAGATGATGTCTCCGTCCTTTAGATACCGTTTGTCGATCTTCTGATCGTTGACGAATGTCCCGTTGGACGAATTCCGGTCAATGAGCAGCACCCTGCCGTCGATCGACACCACCTCGGCATGGAGCCTGGAAACCTTCGGATTCTCCAATACGATCTCACAAACCGTGGCCTCGCGCCCGATCCGGATGCCCGAGCCGCCCAGGCCGAGCTTCTCGCCCGAGCGCGGACCGTTGAGGATCGTGAAGCGGCCGAGCATGCCCGTCGAGGCCGCCGCCGGCTTTCCGTTCGGCGCGACGACGGTCTCCTCCGTCGTCCGGGAGAGCACGTCTTTCGGGAAACGCGGCCGGCGCGCGACGGCGACGATCGCGCCGACGCCGATCAGCCCGACGAGCGCGAACGACGCGGCGGTAGTTTTCGGATAGAGCCTCCACAACGGCAGCTCGCGGATCGCGCGGTCGATGTCGCGGCGGAAGCGGATGAGATCCGGCGAGCCGGGAAAGAGCTTCGTCGCGCGGTCGAGATCGCGACGCGCGTCCGCCCACTTGCCGTCGTACGCCTCTTCGAGCGCCGCGCGGTAATGCTGGTTGAACTCTCCATCCGCGCTCGGCTTCACGTTCGCGGCGGTCAACATCTCCTTCGCGAGGTTCACCGGCACGAGGAACTTGATCTGTTCCGCCTCGCTGTGGCCCCACGTGGAGATGCCGACGACTTCGCCGGCCTGGTTCACCGCCGGGCCGCCGGAGTTGCCGCGGTAGATCGCGACGTTCGTCTGCAGCACCGGCTTGTTCGTGCGATCGTTTTTCAGCGCCGTGATCTGTCCCGGATTCACGGTCGCCTCGAGGTCGCTGTCGCGGGAGAGCCAGCCGCCGATGACTTCGTCCGTGCTGCTCGCGACGGCCGGATAGCCGATGGACCAGATCGCGTCGCCGATGCGCACGGTGTCGGAGTCCCCGAGGGGCAGCACCGGGAGGTTCTGCCTCGTGATCTGCAGCACTGCGACGTCCATCCCCTGCTCGCTCAGCGCCGGCGAATACTTCACGATCTTGAACGGCAGCTTCTCGCCGTTCGACAACTCCACTTCGTTCACGACGACCACGTCCTCCAACCGCGCCGCAGCCGAGACGCGTTGGATGTAGGGATCGAGTCCTTCGCCGCGATGCAGCGTGCGCAACTGATCGACGGGGAAATGCTTCACGAGCGCAGCGATCGCGCCGTTGCGGAGAAGATCGCGGCGCAGCGCTTCGTTGTCGCGCGTCGGGGCGACGACGTGGCCGCTCGTCAAAATCGTTCCGTTCGGATGGACGATGAAGCCGCTGCCCGATCCACCCGCGCCAGTTCCTACCGAGGCTTCGGCGCCTTCGACAGGACGCGTCGCCTTCAAACCCATGCCGTTGATCGCGCTCGCCGGATAACGCAGGTCCGCGGTCGCATACGCGCTCACGCGCACGACCGCCGGCTTCACTTCGTACGCCATCTTCTGCACGTCGTTGAGCGGCTGCGCGTCGCGCCGGCACGCGGCCGCCGCCACGAGCGCGGCAAGGCCGAAAAAGAGGGAACGGGTGGGCATGGGGTGGGTCGTCAGTGCAGGTAATACCAGGCGCCCGCGGCGGCGCCGCCGAGGGCGAGGACGAGGATCAACGCCCACTTGAGGATGGCGCTTCCGCCGCCGCGTTTCGCCGGCGCGAGCTCCGGCGGCGCCACAGGCTGCGTCTCGTCGCCCAACGCCGGCTCGGGGATCACGATCGGCTGCGTGTCGGTGAGCGCGTGCAGCTCCTGCGTCTCCTCGAGCATGTCGACGTCGCGTTGCGTTTCCTCGAACGGATCGATCGCGTGCTCGTCGATGAGCGTCTCGTCGCCGATGCCGGCCCAGGCCGGATCGCGCTCGACCCGCGCGACGATCACCGTCACGTTGTCCGGCGCACCGCGCTCGAGGGCGAGCTCGAGGAACTCGTCCGCCGCTTGCTCGATCGTCTGCTTGGCGACTTCCTTCAACTCGTCTTCCTTGACGAGTCCGTGCAAGCCGTCGCTGCAGAGGATGAACGTGTCGTGCTCGGCGAGGCGGAAGGGACCTTTGACGTCGATCTCGACGTCCTCGCTGACGCCCATCGAGCGCTGGAGCACGTTGCGGCGCGGATGCACTTCCGCTTCTTTCGTCGTCAGCAATCCTTCGCGCACCATCGACGCGACGAGCGAGTGATCGTCCGTCAGCTGTTTGATCTCGCCGCCGCGGATCAGATAGATGCGCGAGTCGCCGACGTGAGCGAACCAAGCCTCGCCGTTGCGCACCGCGAGCGCGGAAGTCGTGGTGCCCATGCCCCGCAGTTCCGGATTGCCCTGGGCCTCATGGAAGATGCGAGCGTTCGCGCGAGCAAGTGCGTCGCGCAGCGCGAGGCCGACTTCGTGCGTCTCGCTTCCGAGGTATTGCGCTTTGACGGTTTCGGCGGCGAGGCGGGAGGCGGTGGCGCCGCCGCGATGGCCGCCCATCCCATCGGCGACGATCAGCAAACGCCCACCGGGATGGCTGCCCTGCTCCTCCTCGGGACTCGTGTACGCGCCGAAATCCTGGTTTTCCGAGCGGACGAGCCCCACGTCTGTCCGCAACACTGCGCGAACAACGAGTCCACCGGTGGAGACGGCGCCAGCAGCTGCCGCGGTTTCGCTCATGGGTGGAAAGATAGACGAGCGAGCATTATAGCGGCGGCCGGTCGCGAGTCGGTGGCGAATGTAGGGTCGGGCTTCAGCCCGACCGAACGTCGAGGCTTCAGCTCGACCGGACCTTGGGGCTTCTCCCGAACGAACGTCGGGGCTTCAGCTCGATCGGACCTCGGGGGTTCTCCCGACGAACGTCGAGGCTTCCCCCGACCGGACCGGCTGAAGCCGGCCCCTACGTCTATAATCTGGTCTCCCAGATGGCCGAGCAGCTCCAGATCCACTACGTCGACCTCGGCGTTCCGCGAGTGACCGACCTCAAATCCGACATGTCGGTCGGCCGCACCGAGGGCAACGATCTGGTCCTCAACCACCCTTCCGTCTCGCGGAAGCACGCACGTTTCGAGTCCCGCAACCATCAATGGTTCATCATCGACCTCAAGTCGACGAACGGCGTGAAGGTCAACGGGAACCTGATCACCGAGGCGCAGGTCTCGCCCGGCG
>JAFAVZ010000251.1 GCA_019242175.1 Acidobacteriota bacterium | reverse complement strand
GGGAGCGATGAGATGGGGAACTGAGACTGAGCACGAAGGGCAGCGAAGTAACCGCAGCCTATCTAGCGTCGCTCCTCTAACCCGGCACACTCTGACCGCGCCCGTAATGAAGCCTTACGTCCGGACCGGCTATGCCAACAAGCGAACCGGCACGTTGCCGGGCCGCTGCCCCGGGCCGGGATCGAACCGGCATGTCCCGTACGGGACGAGGGATTTTAAGTCCCTTGCGTCTGCCCATTCCGCCACCGGGGCTCACGTATACATTAGCTCAACATATTGACCTTCTGCTCGTCCAGTCCTAATCTACCGTTGATCAACGCCTCGAAGGCGCGCGTGAAAAATGTGGCTGGGGGCCACGCGCCGCGCGCCCGATGCTCGGCAAACGCGTTGATCGACGACGGAACGGGAAGGGGAGGATCGGGAGATGGGCAACTGTTCATGGTGCGGCCGTCAATTTCCGAAGACGCGAGCGACCCGAAAGTATTGCACTGCTCGTTGCAAGACGAACGCTTGTCTCGATCGCAAGCCGAGCCGCATCCGCGCTGCCGACGTCGCGGCGCTCTATGAGCTGCTCGATTCCGAGCTTCCGTCGGCCGATGCCTATCGCGAACGGCTGCGGATGATTCTCGCGCCGGACAGCGAGCCGCTGCCGCTCATCGAAGGGCAGCCGTTCGTCCCGCGGATGGACTGAACGTAGGGCCGGCTCTCCAGCCGGCCCCAATGTGCTCGACTGCGGCCGGCTGGAGAGCCGGCCCTACATTCCTTACTTCAACGTCAGGAGGGCAGCGGGGAAGACTCCGTCCTGGGCGCCCCGGTCGTTGAGCTCGCGGGCGAAGATGCGGATCGTCTGGCCCGCCTTCACGCCGAGGTCTTTGTAGGCGACCTTGGCCGTGTAGGTCTTGCCTTTGGCCGGAGTCGAAACCGCGTCGGTCGAGCCGAGGATCGAAGACTGATTGCCGTTCGCTTTCACGCTGAAGAGCGAGGCGGCGGCGGTCTTCGAAATGGCTCCATCTTCGAACGACGCAAAGACCTCGGACTCGAAGTCGATGCCTGGGACATCGCCGTGCATGCCGCCGAAGCCAGGGCCGCCGGTCTTCGCGTTCTTGTCGACGTCGAACGCGACGCCGAGAAGGAGCGACTGGAAGACGGAGGTCGGCTTCGGGACGGCGGCGAGCGTGAGCTCGACGATCACGTATTGGCCGTCGCTGGTGAGATTGAGCGCCGTGACGTCGGCGGGATGGGGATCGTCGTCGGCACCGGTCACGTCGCCCGCGGGATCGGTGTAGGAGATCTTGGTCTGGGGGTCGGCGGCGAAGAGGGGAGCGACCAGGAGCAGGGAGAGCACAAGGGCCATGTGCTTCATAGAACAAACGCCTCCTGTACAAATGAAGAAGGGCACCGCGAGCAGGCCACCGCAAACGAAGAAGGGCACCGCGAGCGGCCACCGCAAACGAAGAAGGGCACCGCGAGCGGCAACCACAAACGAAGAAGGGCACCGCGAGCGGCAACCGCAAACGAAGAAGGGCACCGCGAGCGGCAACCACAAACGAAGAAGGGCACCGCGAGCGGCAACCACAAAAGAAAAAGGGCGCCGCGAGCGGCGCCCTTCCGGGGTGGGAACTACGAACTAGCCCCCTCAGGTTTACTGGAACAATTCATCGAAATTTGTACCTCCTCCCCCATGAATTTCCGGCGGACCCGCGACAAGCGTCACGTTACGTACCGTGGCTCACCTCGCCGACGCCGCGGACCGGATCGGCCGCCCCTGCCTGCCCCGAAGTGAAAGGGAGGAGCGGGAACTTGATGTCGTTTCGTTTCAAAGACTCATGCGGCTGGAAGCCACTCTGCTATCGATGCTGCGCGTCTGACGAAGAGCGTTGGGAAGGCTTGGTCGACGAGCGCAACCGGCCGTGCCGGTCGTAAAAGGGTAAACGGAGTCCAGCGGGTTTTCTTCCAACCCTGCACCCACCCGTTCCCGTTTCGTGCATGTTTAAAAGGATACGTTTTTCGTCCAAAACCGCAATCAAAATTTGCACAAAGCCCTGTGCTAGACTGCCGATCCTCGGAGCCGATTGAAATGAAACGACTTCCCCTCGCGATCGCGTGCGCGGCGCTCCTTGCGGGCGGCTTCGCCGAGGCGGCTACCGTGGCCGGCCGAATCAGTTTCGTCACCAAACGCGGGCAGAATCCGTTGGCCGCCGAGACGCTGGTTTGGCTGGAGCCGGCAGCTGGCTCCGCTCCGAAGAAGGCGGCCTCGAACGCCTACCAGATGGTGACGCGCAACAAGTCGCTCAGCCCCCACGTGCTGGCCGTCCCGGCCGGCTCCTCCGTCACGTTCCCGAACGAAGATCCCATCTCCCACAACCTCTTCTCTCTCTCCCAGGGCAACCAGTTCGACCTCGGCCTCTATCGCAAAGGGCCGGGCAAAGCGGAGAAGTTCGATGCGCCGGGCGTGGTGAGCGTGTACTGCAACGTGCATCCGCAGATGTCGGCCGTGGTGCACGTGATGACCTCGCCGTACTACGCCTTCGCCGATGCGAGCGGCGGCTATTCGATCGCCGACGTTCCGGCCGGCAAGTACAACCTCGTCGCCTGGAACGAGCAGGGTGGGACGTCCCCTCCACAGCCGGTAGAGATCTCGGCGGCGGGCGCCGTCAGCGGCAACGTCGCGGTCACGCTCGACACGCGCAACTTCCGCCAGACCTCGCACATGAATAAGCTCGGCAAACCGTACCAGGCACCGAGCTCGAAGGACTACTGAGTTGACCGCACAGCCGATCGAGAGGACGACGATCTCGGAGCCCACTCCGCGACCGAAGCGGGCCCCTGCGCCGCTCGAGAAGCCGCGGTTCCCGCTCGTCTGGAAGCTGTTCGGCCTGACGGCGCTCCTCATCGCGATCGTCGTCGGCGCCGCGATCGGCATCACGATCCAGCGCGCGAACGTGATCGCCAAGGCCACCGTCGACTCCTCCATCTCCAGCGCCGCCAAGCTCTTCGAAGAATTCGAGCGCCAGCGCCTCGGCCGCCTCGCCCTGGCTGCGGACATCACCGGGCACGACTCGAACTTCTACGCGTACATCCAGAACGCGCTCGCGCCAACCGCGGAGACTCCCGCAACGATCACTCCGCAGGGCGTAGCGCCCGCGACGCCAGCCACGCCACGCATCTCCTTCGCCGACATCCTCGACCAGGCCATCCAGAAGAAAGACGACCTCGGCAGCGACCTGACGATGGTCCTCGACGATCAGGGCAAGCTCCTCGCGCGGAGCGACCGCCCGGTGATCGCCGAGAACCAGATGGAGGACCTGTACGAGCGCGTCCCGATGGTGAAGAAGATCGTCGACGACGCGACGCTCCCGACCGAACGGGGCGTGATCAGCGTCGACAACCATCTCTACCACGCCGCGATCGCGCCGATCGCCGCCGGGGCGAACAACGTCCGCATCGGCTACTTCCTCAATGCCTACCAGATCGGCGACCAGTTCGCGAACCGCATCGCCGAGTCGACGAACGCCGGCGTGATCTTCGTCTCGCCGACGTCGGTCGTCCGCTCCGGCAACGCGCCGCAGTTCACGATGCAGCAGATGACCGGCGCGGAACAGGTGATGAAGACCGGCCGCATGTTCGCGCCGCGTTCGGAGCGGATCGACCGCAGCTCTTACGTCACGACCGGCGAGCCGCTGCAGTCGGCGGGGAAGACGGTCGGAGCGGCGGTGTTCGTCCGCTCGCTCGACCGGGAGCTCGCGCCGTTCAAGCAGATCGAAAACACGCTCCTCATTGGCGGCGGCATCGCGCTGCTGCTCGCCTTCCTCTTCTCCTGGCTGATCGCCAAACGCGTGACGCGTCCCATCGAACAGCTGGCCGGGGTCGCCCAGGCCGTGACGAACGGCGACTACGACGTCCATCCCGCGATCGACCGCAGCGACGAAGTGGGCATCCTCGCCCGCTCCTTCGCCAAGATGATCACTTCGCTCCGGGACAAGGCGGAGCTGGAGGAGCTGTACGAGGCGATGGCCGCGCGCTCCCAGGAACGAGAGATCGCCGGCACGCCGCTGCTCGAAGAGCCGAAGCTCGACTACGGCACCGTGCTCGTCACCGACCTGCGCGGACTGCCGGCCACGGTCGGCGAGGGCGACGCGGCGAACGTCATCGGCACGGTCAGCCGAGTGATGAAGATGCAGGAGACGGAGGTGCGGCGGCAGGAGGGCTTCATCCGGGAAGTCGTCGGCCATCGCATCGTGGCCGTGTTCCGCGGGGATCGGAGCATCCTCCACGCGATCCGCGCCGCGCGGGCCATCAACGAGGAGCTCGCGGCGCAGGGTGGCCATCCGCCGATGACCATCGGCGTCGGCGTCGCGACGGGCGAGTTCGTCACCGGCTCCGTGGAGCTCACGGAAGAGAGCGGATTGGCGATCGTCGGCAACGCGCCGCTCCTCGCGCTGCTCTTCGCCTGGCACGCGCCGAGCGGCTACGCCTACATCTCGTACGAGACGGCGCAGGCCGCCGGGCCGGAGATCGAGCAGTCGGCGCAGCGCGAGGAAGTGCGGCTCAAGTGGCTGCCGAATCCGCTCCCGGTCGCGTCGATGCCGCTCGTCAGTCTGACGACCGGAATGATGCGCGCGATGGGAGCGAGCACCGGCTCGATGGCGACGCTGCGCATGGACGGCACCGTTCCGGGCGCGACCGCTCCGGCGGGGGTCGGCGCGGAGCTCTCCGCCGGCCATCTCTTCGCCAGCCGTTACCGCATCGACCAAATCCTCGGCCGAGGCGGCATGGGCGTGGTTTACAAGGCGACGGACACGCAGCTCGACGAGACGGTCGCCATCAAGACGCTGCCTGGCGATGTGATGACCCGTTCGCCGGAAGATCTGGAGCGCTTCAAACGGGAGATCCGGCTGGCGCGCAAGATCACGCACCGCAATGTCCTGCGCACGTACGACTACGGCGAGGCCGACGGCGTGTACTTCATCAGCATGGAGTTCGTCCGCGGCTACACGCTCTCGGAGCTGCTCAATGAGGCCGAGGGGCGGCGGATGTCGCCGCGGGTGGCGCTCGGCGTGGCCCGGCAGATCTGCCGCGGGCTCGACGCCGCGCACGAGCAGGGGATCATCCACCGCGACATCAAGCCGCAGAACGTGCTCATCGATCACCGTGGCGAGGTCAAGCTGATGGACTTCGGCATCGCCCGGATGGCCGAGGCGCCGGAGGCGATGACGCAGGCGGGTTTGATCGTGGGGACGCCGCACTACATGAGCCCGGAGCAGGTGCAGGGCAAAGAGCTCGGGCCGCGCAGTGATGTGTACTCGATGGGCGTCATGCTCTACGAGATGCTCGCCGGCGTGCGGCCGTTCGAGTCGTCGAGCCTGACCGGCGTGCTGATGGCGCACGTGACGGAGAAGCCGCGGCCGATTCTGGAGCTGCGGTCGGACGTCGGCCGCGACGTGAATGCGATCGTGATGCGCTGCCTGGAGAAGGATCCGAAGGCGCGCTTCTCGGATGCCGGCGAGATGCTGAGCGCGCTGGACGGCGTGCAGGTGCAGGCGGCGGCTTAGATAGTTGCTGGTTACTAGTTACTGGTTGCTCGCGCCTCGGTGCGTCTCAGGCGCTGCTGCGCGAGCAACTAGCAACTAGTTCCAAAGCTCTTCAATCGGTGCCTTCGTGTACGACTCGGGCGTCGAGAGCGCGGCGGCTCAGCCGATCGTATCCAGCTCATCGATTTCAGCGTCACGAGGTTCGTGAAGTTCAGCTCGGCGCGGTCAGAGACGCTTCGGATGAAGCAAGTGCAGGCGGCAGCTTAGGAAGTTACTGATTTCGGGCTGCTACAGTTGCTCGAGCCTCGGTGCTTTCAGGCGCTGCTGCGCGAGCAACCAGCAACCAGCAACTACTTCCACAGATCTTCAATCATCGGCGCCTTCGTGTACGACTCGGGCGTCGAGAGCGCGGCGGCTTCGCCGGTCGCATCCATCTTCATCGACTTCAGCGTCACCAGCGCGACCCTCTTGTAGTTCGTGAAGTTCAGCTCGACCCGCACGGGGACGCCGGGGATGAAGCGGGTGAGGGCGCCGGTGCCGGGGGAGATGTTGTAGACGACCTGGTTCACGATCTTCTGCAGCTGGGCGTTGTCGGGGACTGCGGTCGTCGTCCAGATGTCGATCCACGCCGTCTGCGTGTAGCGGGCGCGGTAGCGGCTCACGTCGATGCCGTTCAGCCTCTCGCGCACCGGCGGCTCGATGGTGGCGATGGCGTTGTACGACTTCGGGTTGCTCATCCCGCCGAGCTTCGCCAGCATGTTGCCGATCTCGTCGATGGGGACCTCGAAGTACATCTTCAGCGTCGGGTTGAGGACGGTGATCGCGTTCGAGCCGTTCTTCGAGTAGCCGTTCACCCAGGCCGACTCGGCGCGGACGCCGGAGGGGTAGACGTGGAGCTTCACCGTCCCGAACTTGCTGAGGTAGGGGAACGGGGCGGCGGGATTCGCCTCCAGCTCGATGTGATACGGCTTCGCGGCCGCCGCGGGCTTGGCCGCCGGGGGAGCGGGCTTCGGCGGATTCGCGGCGAAGAGCGGAGCGGCGGCAAAAAGAAGGGCGGCCGTGAAGGCCGCCCGGGAGAGTTGCAGATTCGAACGTCGCATCGCGAGACAGTTTAGAACGTCGCGTCGAGGAACGGGCGCAGCTTCTTGGAGCGGGACGGGTGGCGAAGCTTGCGCAGCGCCTTCGACTCGATCTGGCGGATCCGTTCGCGCGTGACATTGAACGAACGGCCCACTTCCTCGAGCGTGTGCTCCGCGCCGTCGCCCACGCCGAAGCGCATCTTGAGGACCTGCTCCTCGCGCGGGGTGAGGGTGCGCAGCACCTTCTGGGTCTGCTCCTTGAGGTTCGAGACGATCACGTGATCGATCGGCGAGATCACGCCGCGATCCTCGATGAAATCGCCAAGATGCGAGTCTTCCTCTTCTCCGATCGGAGTCTCGAGGGAGATCGGCTCCTGGGCGATCTTCATGATCTTCCGGACCTTCGACACCGGCATGTCCATCCGCTTGGCGATCTCCTCCGCCTGCGGCTCACGGCCGAGCTCCTGCACGAGGGCGCGGGAGGTGCGGGTGAGCTTGTTGATCGTTTCGATCATGTGCACCGGGATGCGGATGGTGCGGGCCTGATCGGCGATCGCGCGGGTGATGGCCTGGCGGATCCACCAGGTGGCGTACGTCGAGAACTTGTAGCCGCGGCGGTACTCGAACTTCTCGACCGCCTTCATCAGGCCGATGTTGCCTTCCTGGATGAGGTCGAGGAACTGCAGGCCGCGGTTCGTGTACTTCTTGGCGATGGAGACGACGAGGCGGAGGTTGGCGACGATGAGCTCCTGCTTGGCCTGGTCGGCCTCCAGCTCGCCTTCGCCGATCTCGCGGATCGTCTTCTTCAGATCGTCGTGGGTCATCCCGTAGAAGTTCTCGAGCTCGATGAGCTTCTCTTCGTACTTCTGCAGGCGGCGGCGGTAGAAGTCGCGGCGGGTCTTGTCCTTCTCACGCTTGAGCGCCGCTTCGTCCTTGCGGATCATCTGCGACGCCTGCGACAGCTCGACATCGATGTCGCGCAGCTTGTTGATCATGCGGTTGCGCGTGGCCGGATGGAAGTCGACGAGGCGCATCTCGTTCGCGAGCTCCAGCTCGACTTTCTCGAGCTGCTTCATCGTCGTCGCGAGCGTGCGCTGGCTCATCTTCTTGTGGTCGACGAGCTTCGACTTGATGTCTTTGATCTTCTTATCGAGTTTGAAGATGCGCTCGAAGATCACCA
>JAFAVZ010000137.1 GCA_019242175.1 Acidobacteriota bacterium | reverse complement strand
TTGAACAGGAAGTGCGGCTCGATCTGTTGGCGCAGCGCCGTGAGCTGGGCGCGGGAAAGCGCCTCGTTGAGCCGCGCCGTCTCGCTGATCTGTCGCGCCACCTTCTCCCGCGAGTCCACCACCCAGGTGACGGTCAGGATCAGCACGTAGACGATGAGGAACGTCAGGATCTGGTAGAGCAGCGATGTGCGCCACGTGTCGACGAACGTCGGGGCGCGTCGATTGTCCCAGGGGTTGAAAAGCACCTGCAGCAGCGCCGACCATCCCTCGGCCATCGCGCTGACGGCGACGAACGCCGCGACATGCACCGCGGCCCGGCGCAGAATCGCACCGCGAACGATCGGGTAGCGGCGCGCGAGCGTGATGATGAACGGCGTCGCCAGGGCCCAGGGCAGCCAGGAGACCAGCTGCGTGCCGAACAGCTTCGGCCAGGTGCGGTGCTTCCCTTCCGCATGCAGGATGAGCACGGCCTGGCTGGCGTCGAACAGCGCGCCGGCGCACCAGAGCGCGGCGACCCAGCGCAAACGCGTCGAGCGGATGCCGGCGTCCACGAACGTCACTGTAAACCAACGCCACGGCCCGCCGGTCGCGGTTGCAGCGAGTCGCCGGCCCGGTGCAGCGAGCGGTCTGGGGTTGTCCGAACCGCGCTCCTAAACTCGCCCCGAAATGGAGAGACGCGAATGAAAAAGCTCGTAGGAATACTCGTCCTGATCTTCGTCTGCGTGGGAGCCGCGTTCGGTGACGACAAGTCCGCGGAGATCGCGAACACGCTCGATCGACTCGAACAGGATTATGGAAAGGCGATCATGGAGATCGACATCGACCGCATCGACCAGATCATGGCCGACGACTGGCGGGGCGTCGGCGAGTCGGGGCGCGCCGCAGACAAGGCGAGCGTGTTGGAGCTCGTCCGATCCCGCAAGTCCAAGCTCGAATGGTTCGAGATCGGACCGCGGGATGTGAAGGTCCTGGGCGACAACGTCGCCATCGTGCAGGCCAGCGTGAGCGAGCGCCGCACCGCGGCCGGAGTCACCTCGAGTCTCACGGTCGTCTATCTGGACGTCTGGGTGAAGCGTGGAGATCGCTGGCTGCTGCTCCGTTCGCAAACCAGCAAGAGGAAGTGAGAGATCCGGTCAGCCGCAGCGCATCGCACCCATCGCGACGAGCGCGACGGACGGCCGGGCGTCCCGATCGGACGTCGCGATGAGGTCGAGGAACGGCGCCGCGTGAGCGATGGCTGACGCGGCGCATTCGTCCGTTACGGTACAATGCACGCCTTCCCGGAGCAGTTGATTTCGGAAAATTGTCGAGACATTTGTAATTTTATTGTACCCAACGGTTTGTATTGATGAAGGGAGCTATGGAACCGCGCGTCCAGTCCGGAATCGGGCTGTGTTTATGGTCGCTGGTGCTCCTCGGCGCCCTCGCGGCGCCTTCCGCGTCGTCCCAACCCGCCCCGCCCCCCGTCACTCTCCGCGTCTATCGCGCCATCGACTCCCGCCTCCTCGGCGGATCCCTCGGTGACGCCGGCACGCGGCTCGGCAACACCAACGCCGCCTCGGCGGGCGGCGTCCTCGGGTACCTGCACACCGAGGTGATTCCCAGCCTTTCGAACATGAGCCCCGATCGGCGGTTCAACAACATCGACGCGATCGCGGTCTTCGAGGTGAACGTTCTCAACGTGCGCCGCGCGCGGCTCTTCCCGTCCAACGATCCGCAAGGCGATGCGAGCTCCTTCGGCCCTTACATGGCTTTCAACGGCGGCCAGGCGATGCCGCCGTGGGCTCGCGACGGGATCGATCGCTACGGCGCGTACGTCGGCGTCCAGGACCAGGCCCACAACCCGCGCCACGCTTATCCCGGCGATTGGTACTCGTTCGTCGGCATCTGTCCCTTGAGCCGCTGGGTGACGGATGAAGACGGCCATCGCGAGAAGCCGTCGCCTTGCCGGACGATGCCGACGCTCGAGGGCATCTGCAACATCCCGGGCGGCAAGCCGGACGGCACGCCGCTTTGCCAATACACGTATACCTATCTCGGCTACGTGCCGCTCGACGATCTCGTCGGGATCACGTCGAAGGAGCATCCGCTCTGCAAGACGGGCCGCACGAAGCGAGCTTGTACGGACTACGCCGATTTTCGGCGCAACGGCGGTGACGAATACTCCGTCGGGCCGAACGATTCGCTGGACTGCGGGCCCAAGGCAACCGAGTCCGGTCTGCCGTTCTGGAGCGGCCGCTGCGATCCGGAGAAGGCCTCGGAACGCATCCGTGCTCTGACGAAGTGGTCGCATCTGACCACGCCGGAAAGCGCGGCGAAGAAGCCCGACGCGGGGCGGCGCGAATGAGCGAGCACTACAGGCTCGAAGACGTCGCCAGCGCGAAGCAGAAAGCCGTCTTCGTGGCCATGCAGCTCGCATTTCTCGCGGCGCTGCTTTGGCTCTCCACGACGCTCCTCACGAAATTCATGTCGCAGTTCCTCGGTCCGACGACGATTCGCATCGCGATCGTCACCTACGGCCTTTCCGCCATCGTCTGGCAGCTCACGTACAGCTACCGAATCCTCGGGATGAAACGTGCGGTCATCGTCGATGCGACGCCGCCCAGCGGCTTGCGCATCGCGATGGCGACGACGATCGTTCCGAGCCGCGAGTTCGAGCTGCTGCACGGCAAGCTCGAAGGGATGGTGCACGTCGATCCGTGTGGCAACGCCATCGATCACTGGGTGCTCGACGAGGAAGACGATCCGCGCGTGCGGGCGATGATCGCGGACTTCAACCGGCGCTACCGGAACCGCGGCATCCGCATCCTGCACTTCTCGCGCAAAGGCGTCGCCCAATACAACGAAGTTCCCGAGGGTCGTCAGTTCAAGCGGTTCCAGTCGCGGCAGAAGGGCGGCAACATCAACGCCTGGCTCGATGCGACGGGCGACGCCGGCTACGACCTGATCACGTTCCTCGATCTCGACCACGTACCGAAGGCCAGCTTCTATCGGACGGTCCTCCCCTACTTCAAAGACTCGGAAGTGGCGTTCGTCCAGGGGCCCGAGTCGTTTCGGAATCGCGAGCAGAACTTCGTCACGAGAGCGGCGAGCCTGGAGCGCGACACGTTCTTCGGCCTCGTTCACCGCAGCTACTTCGGGCTCGGCATGCCGGTCATCGTCGGCGCACACACGACGTTTCGCGCGGAAACGTTCCGCGACCTCGGCGGCTTCTACCCCGTCCATCTGACCGAGGATTACCTGATCATGCTGCACCTGCGGGCGCTCGGGAAACGGGGCGTTTTCGTCGATGAAGTGCTCGCCGTCGGCGAGTTGCCGTCGACGTGGTCGGCGTACATCGCGCAACAGCTGCGGTGGGCGTCGGGCGGACTCGATCTCTGCGTGCGCTACTTCCCGACCATGTGGCGGCGCTACACCGGCAAAGAGCTGCTCTTCACGTTCGTGCTCCTCAACTATTACGTGTGGGGCACGTTCTTCATGCTCTCCAAGCTCATCCTCTTCTTCCTCCTGCTGGGAGGCTTCACGTTGCGGCTGGAAGTGCCGCTGATCGCGGGAATCGCCGCGTTCACGGTCGTCGCGATGATCGGCAATCATCTTTGGGAACGGCAGTTCTTCATCGAACGCCGCCGGCGCAGCTTTCTGATCGAAAGCGCCCTCATGAACAACTTCCTCGGCGGCCTTTACTTCGTGTCGCTGCTGAAGGCGTTGGTGACGCCGAACACCTCGTTCCAGGTGACGACGAAGAGCGGCGCGCGCGCATCCGCCATTGCCCCGATGCGCTCGTATCCGTTCGCCGCCGCGGTGTTCCTCACCTTTGAAATCATCGGCCTGGCTGTCGCCTGGAAGTGGACGCTCGGCACGGGCTTGTCGTCGCACCGCGCGAGCGGCTACGACATTCTCGCGTTCCCGCTGGTCCTGTCCGCGGTGGCCAATCTCGCGGCGTTTGCCGTCTTTCGAAAACACGAACGAGCGTCGAAAAACACGCCGTCACCGGATCCCTGGATCGTCAACGCCGAAGCTGGGCTGACGGTCGAGGCGTTGTCGAGTGTCGGGTCACAAAGAGGGTCTCTTTGAAAACAGCAATGCGAGCAGCAGTTCTGGCGTTTGTCGTCGGCGTCTTCGGCCTTCCGTCTCAGGCGGCGACTATTTTTGTCGCTGCGGGCGAGGTCGCCCTCAGTCCCGGAAACGGACAATGCTCCCTGCGCGAGGCGATCCTCAACGTGGAGGCAGGCGGCGACGTTTCGAGCGGCGACTGCGCGGCGGGAACCCCGGGCGTGGACACCATCTCGCTCGCTTCCGGCAGCACCTACGTGCTGTCCGACCAGGATCCGCATCACCTCGACAACGAGGTCAACGGGCTGCCCGAGATCCACAGTCAGGTCGCGATCGAAGGGAACGCTTCGATCATTCGACGCGACCCGGCGCTGTTCACCGGCACGGCGTGCGGCGGAGCGGGTACCAAGTTCCGCATCTTCTACGTGAGCGGGACGGGAAATCTGAGCCTGCACGACGTCACCCTGCAGAACGGCTGCTCGAACGTCGGCGGTCTCGGCGCGGGTGGCGCGATCATGAACCGAGGCACGCTGACTCTCGACACGGTCACGATCGCGAACAGCGAGGCGCTCCGCTCCGGCGGCGCCATTCACAATGACGGCACGATGACGCTCATCCGCAGCACGGTCAGCGGCAATGCCGTGACTGCGACGGAGGCGGGCGGCGGCGGCATCACGAACCGCGGCACGATGCAGGTCTTGCAGTCCACGATCAACGCCAACAAGGGGGCGGGCGCGGGCGGCGGCGTCGACACCGGAATGGGCAGTGCCACCTTCGCCAACAGCACGTTGAGCGGCAATACGTCCGAGGGGGATGGGGGCGGGATTTTCAACCGGAGCTCGACGAACGTCGTCAATTCCACGGTGTTGTCGAATCGCGGGACGAAT
>JAFAVZ010000104.1 GCA_019242175.1 Acidobacteriota bacterium | reverse complement strand
CTCGGCGGCAAGTCGAAGGAGCTGCAGGAGCGGCTGACGAAGCGGATGTATCGGGCGGCCGAGGAGGAGAACTTCGAGGTGGCGACTTACTACCGCGACCTGATCCGGACCGTCGAACGCATCCAGGCCGAGCAGCAGGTGGCGTCGGCAGGGGAGGAAGACGTCGACGTTTGGGGGCTCTACGAAGAAGGAGGCGACGTCGCCATCCAGCTTTTCGTCTTGCGCGACGGGACGGTCGTCGATCGCCGCGAGCTGTTCTGGGAGAAGGTCCAGAACTACCAGCCGAGCTACTTCCTGAGCGAGGTCCTGCAGCGCTATTACCAGGACAACCTCTTCATCCCGCAGGAGATCATCATCCCGTTCGCGGTCGAGGATGAGGAGCTTCTGAATGACTTCCTCTCCTCACAGGCGAACCGCAAGGTCCACGTCCGCGTGCCGCAGCGCGGGAAGGGCGTCGACCGCCTCGAGCTCGCCAGCCGCAACGCGCGGCTCTCGCACGAGTCGCGCTTCCGGAAGTCGCAACAGGACCGACTGCAGATTGCCGCCCAGCGTCTCGGCCAGGTCCTCGGCTACGACCGGGAGATCCAGCGGATCGAGTCGTTCGACATCTCGAACATCCAGGGCAGTGACTCCGTCGCCGGCATGGTCGTGATCGATCGCGGGAAGTGGGACAAGGGGCAGTACCGCGTCTTCAACATCAAGAGCGTGGTCGGCGCGGACGATTTCCGCTCGATGGCTGAGGCGGTGGATCGGCGGTACCGGCGATTGCTGGAGGAGGAGAAACCGCTGCCGGACATGATTCTCATCGACGGCGGCCGGGGCCAGCTCAACGCCGCGCTCAATGCGCTGAACCGGCTCGGCATCGAAGACATCCCCATCGCCGGTCTGGCGAAGCGAGAGGAAGAGATCTACGTGCCCGACCGCGAAGAGCCGATCCGTCTCGAACGCCGCGACCCTGCTCTGCAACTGCTGCAGATGGTCCGCGACGAAACGCACCGCTTCGCCGTTTCCTCGCATCGGCGCCGCCGCTCGAAACGCGTGCTGCATAGCGCGCTCGACGACATGCCCGGCATCGGGGAGAAACGCCGGCGGCTGCTCATCGAACGGTTCGGCAGCGTGTCCGGCGTGAAGCAGGCCTCGATGCAGGACCTGATGAACTTGCTGGGCGCGAATGTGGGACGGCGGTTGTACGAAGAGCTGCACGGGTAGTTGCTGGTTGCTGGTTACTCGCGCGGCAGCGCCTGAGCGGTCGACGCCGCGAGCAACCAGCAACTAGTAACCAGCAACGATGCGCCTCATCCGCGCGTGCGATAATTCGCCTCCGCTAACACATCGCGTTTGAAAGGGTTGTCGAGCATGAACCTCGAAGGAGATATCCGCGACATCGACGTCGTCGGCCGGTTGGTGGAATTGGGGCGGGAGCAGTTCACGGGGGCGATCCGGTTCGAGAACGACGGGATCATCAAGATCATCTACTTCAAGGGCGGCGACATCCTCTCCGCCAGCACGAACGATCGGCAGGACAGCATCGACGAGCTGCTGCTGCGCGCGGGCAAGGTGACGCGCGAGCATGTGAAGCAGGCCCTCGCCAAACGCAAGGAAAGCGAGACTCTCGGCGACGCTCTGCTGAACCTCGGCTTCATCACGCGCAAGGAGCTGACGTGGGCCCGGCGCGTCCAGGTCATCGGCGTCATCCGCTCCATCGGCGCGTGGCCGGCCGGGTCGTACACGATCGTGGCCGACTACCTGCCGAAGCGCGAGGAGGGGACGCTGTTCCCGCTCGGTCAGCTCATCACCGAGCTGATCGTCACCGACCAGGACCGCTCGCGCTTCGACAAGACCGGCGACGTCATCTACAGCCGGAGCTCCGACTTCGACTCGCTCTATCGCCGGCTCGGTTTGAATCAGGACGCCGACGACATCGTCGCCCAGATCGACGGCGAGCGAAATGGCGCCGAGGTCGCGGCGGCTTCGGGGAAAGACGCGTTCAACGTCTACAAGCTGCTCCACGCGATGAACGTTTTGGGGCTTTTGAGCATGGATACAAAACCTCAAGTACCACCTCAGGTTTCGCCCATGGGCGACGATTTTGATTTCACCAGCGAAGGCGTGAGCGATGCCGCCGATGTCTGGGGTGCGCCGACGCCGGAGCCGGACGATCCCGCGCCGACGATGGAGATCCCGACCGTTTCGCTGATGACCGAGACGTCCGAGTTGGATTGGGGTCCGGAGTCTGCCGCGCCCGATGTGCCGGAGATGCCGGCGTGGGAGGCTGCGCCGGAGAGCCGCGTGGCCGGACGGCTGTTGCACACCGAGCCGGAAGAGCCGGAGCCGCGCTGGGGCTTCGATGATGCGCAGATCGAGACCGCACGCCGGGCGTCCGTTCCGCTGACTTCGCAGGAGCTCGAGCCGCTGCCGATGACGGAAGTCGTCGAGGAGGCGTCGAAGCCGAACCGCTGGATCGGCGTGCTGATCGCCGCGGTGCTGATCGTCCTGCTCGGCGTCGGCGGCTATGCCGGCTTCCTCTGGTGGCAGTCGAAGCAGACGGCGAGTCAGGACTTGCTCGTCGTGCGGAAGCCGAAGCCAAAGACGACCACGCCTGCTCCGGTGGCCCCGGTCGAGACGGCGTCCGCCCAGCCGATGACGATCACGCCGCCGGTCACTGGGACGACCGCAACGCTGCCCGTTCCGGCGACGACCACGACCGTGGCGACGCCTGTCCCGCAGCCTACGCCCGCGGTAGTCACGCCGACGCCTCAGCCGACGCGCACCGCAGCGGCCACGCCGGCTCCCGTACCCGCCACGCCGCAGCCCCGCTCAAACACGCCCGTACCTGCCACGCCCCAGCCCCACCCAACCACGCCCGCCCCGGCCACTCCGCAGCCGTCCAGCACCGCTCTGCCGCGCGTCACGCGCCGCGATCCGGGGACGCGCCTCGAGGCGACGCCGGCCGGCGGGATGACCATCACGAACTCCGGCTCGGGCTCCGCCGCCTCTTCGGATCCGCAGCGTTCCCGCTACGACGCCATGGCCCGCGAGTTCGCGGCCAATGCGACCGGCGCGTACACGATCCAGTTCGAGCTCGTCTGCGAGCCGGCATCCATCGCCAAGGCGCTGAAAGCCGGCGGCAACAGCGTCTGGTTCATCCCGACGAGCTACCGCGGCCGCAGCTGCTACCGCGTCTTCTGGGGCCGCTACGACACGAAAGCCGCCGCGGACCAGGCG
>JAFAVZ010000241.1 GCA_019242175.1 Acidobacteriota bacterium | reverse complement strand
GCCATGCGCCGCACGCGGTGACAACGAGCCAACAAGTGACTTTGAGGACGTCGGGCAGGCCCTTCGCGGCTCGAATCGCTGTCATAATTCGACGCTCAGGATCACGAGGAGAGGGCTTCCGCGTCACGAAAGAACGGCGAAATTGCGCCGAAAACGGAAGCCGTGACGCTTGGACCACGACACGGAAGCAGGGCCCCGGATGCGAGAGGTCGAGATCGATCGCGATGCCGCCTGCCTGCGGGTCGATGGCGTCGAGTGCGCGCTCCGCCCGAAGACTTTCCAGGTCCTCCTCTACCTTCTCGATCACCGCGACCGCAACGTCGCGAAGGAGGAGATTCTCGAGGCCGTCTGGCCGGCAACCGCCGTCACCGACGACACGTTGGTTCAATCGATCGGCGACATCCGCCGCACCGTCGGCGACGACTCCCGCGACTCGTGGTTCATCCGCACGATCCCCCGGGTCGGCTATCGCCTCTTCGGCTCGGTGCGCGAGCGCCTGCCCATCGCTCCGCCGGAGCCCGCAGCCGAGCTCCCCATCCCGCCTGCCCCTCCCCGCTTTCGCCCCGCGGTCATCCTGATTGCCGTCGCGGTCTTTCTCGTCGCAGTCGGCGCCGCGGCGGTGCTCCGCAGCCGCAATGCAATGCGTCCGGAAGCGGCCGCGTCATCGCTTCCGACGGCGGTGGTCGTGGCGCATTTCGACAGTCACACGGCCTCGCCCGATCTGGAGTGGCTGGGCGACGGACTGCCGGAGATGGTGGCGACGCAGCTCGCCCGCTCCCCTTCCCTCCGCCTCGTTCGCCGCGATGACGTCGCGCGCCTGATTCACGAACGATCGGATCCCGCGGAGCCGTCGAAGTGGCTGGAGATCGCCCGCGCCGCGCGTGCCTCACGCCTCATCGCCGGCACGTTCGAAAGCTCCGGCGGCGAGATCCGCGTCGACGCGCAAATCGTCGACACGGAGACCGGCGGCACGATCGGCGGCACCAGCATCGTCTCCTCGCCGCAAACGCTCTTCCGCGACGTCGACGTTCTCTCCGAACGCCTCGGCACGATCCTCCGCGCATCGCTTCCGGCCGGTGAGAGTGCCGCCGGCGCTCCACGCATGACGGACAGCCTCGAGGCCTATCGCGAATACTCCCTCGGCCTCGCCGCCGCGGACGGCCTTCGCAACACCGAAGCACTCGAGCATTTCCAGCGCGCGCTGACGCTCGATCGCGACTTCGCGATGGCCGAGGCTCGCATCGGGTATGCGTATGCGGTGACTTGGGCGCAGCCGGAGAAGGCGAAGCCGCATCTCCAACGCGCACTCCAGGCCGGCGACCGGCTCGACGATCGCGAACGGCTCTACGTCCAAGGCTGGAGCGCCATCGCCGACCGCGACTTCAACGGAGCCATCCAACACTTCCGTACCATCGTCGCGAAGTTTCCCAACGAAGTCGAAGCCTACAGCCGCCTCGGACGCCTTCTCACCGGCGAGGAGCGCTTGGAGGAATCGATCGAGGTCGTGCAACGCGGTCTCATCGTCGATCCCGACGCCGCGGAGCTCTACAACACCCTCGGCGGCGCTTACTCGCTGCTCGGTCGTCATCAGCAAGCGATTGCGGCGCATCAACGCTATGTCGCGCTCCGCCCCCGCGAGCCGAACTCGCACGACAGCCTCGCGGCTTCGTATCACTGGGCCGGCGACTATGCGCGCGCGATCGACGGGTATACCGAGGCGCTGCGGATCGAGCCGCGGTTCGAAGTGGCGCGCATCCATCTCGCCCACGCCTACTGGGACCTCGGCCGCAACCGGGAAGCGATCCAGGAGATCGAGCGCTACGCGGCCACGGGTCCATCGGAAAAGGATCGCGCGCGCGGGTTCAGCGAGCTGTTTCTTCTGCATCGCTCGCTGGGCGATCGCGCCCGCGAAGCGGAAGCCGCCGACGCGGCGATCCGCTACGGCGATCCGCCGGAACCGTATGCGTTGCGGATGGCGATCGATCGCCGCGACGTGGCCGGCGTGAACAAGGCGGAGTCGTCGGTGTGGGTGTCCGGCGCCGCACGCGGTGCACGCGATTTCGTCCGCTTCCGCTTCGCGCTCCGCGCCGAGGCCGCGCTCGCGCGGGGGGACGTCGAAGGCGCGATTCGCCTCGCTCGCGAGGCCGCGCGCCACATCCCTCTCGCGTTCTACTTCGACGCCTTCGAGGACACGCTCGGCGACGTCCTCGCCGCCAGCGGCCGCAACGCCGAAGCGATCGACGAATACCGTCGCATCCTGCGCATCAATCCGAATCGCGCGCGCACCCGCTACAAGCTCGCGCTCGTCCTCGAAGCCGCCGGCCATCGCGAGGAATCGCGCGCCGAGTTGCAACGCTTCCTCGCAATTTGGGAGAACGCCGACGCCGACGCGCCGGAGCTGGTGGATGCGAAGCGGCGGTTGGGGATGCTCCCGCTCACGGATATCGAGAGTTCGAGCAGCCAGCATCGACGGAGCCGAATCCTGGCGGCCATGTCGCCGGCCCCGGCCCGTTGACCCGGCACGACGAATCCCGGCGGCCCGGACCCTCGGGCTTCAACGGCATCTTTTCGGCGAGCATGTAGTGGAGAAAGAAGTCGACCGGTGCTTCGGCGGCGCCGAGGTTTGCGATCGTGATCTCAGCGCCGTCGCGCAGCGTGATCGTTCTGCTCTCGCCCGATCGGAACGACGTGATGCTCAACCGCGGCTGTCCCTGCTCCCTGGTTTCTGTCCGCAGCATGCTGAACGCGGCGCCATCCTCACGGAGCACGCCGCATGAGAGCGCGCCCTGCGTGAGCTCGAAGATGCAGGAGGACAGCGCCGGATCGCCATCTTCGACCGCCGCTTTCGAGGGAGGTCCGATGTCGGAGTGGAGCGCTGCGAGCGAGGGCATGCAGCGGTCGACGGATGGGTCTCGTGTGAACGGAGGGCCTTCGCTCTCGATGCGAAGCCGCGCGCCGTTGAGCTCCCACTCGAGAATCGTTGCTTTCGTTCCCGGCCAGCGCTGCGGATCCAGATCGAGGATGTCGTTCGCCGCGATCCGGAGGGTCGGGACGTGCGATCCGATGTCGTAGCCGTCGATAGGCGTGTTGTTCTTTGCGTTGACGAGCACCATTCGGGGGCTGATCCCCTCCCACCACACGTACGTACAGATGCCGAGGAAGTGAACCTTGAGACGCATAGTCATGATCCTCCTGCTCGTTCCACGGTGCGGATGCGATTCGTCAGCACGCTGACGGCAAACCACGCGGTTTGATTCGAGGGGTTTCGGGAGAGCGCGTCGATCTGCGCGCTGCGAACGGCGTCGGCCGGATCGACGCCCGCCGCGAGCCGGCGATGGATCGCCTGGAAGACGCGATGCGCGTCCTGGTCTCCGATCGCGTCGAGTGTGCCGATCACGTCGCTCGCGCCGGCGGCGAGAAATCCGCCGCCGAGGCTCAGGGCGAAGGTTTGAGAGTCGGGGCGGCGAAGCGTCTCGCAGGCCGCGAGCACGACGGTCGTGCCGGAGAGGAATCGCCGGCCGGCGACGCGCCGCCAGGAGATCCATTCGCGCGCATCGCCGTGCGCCGCGGCGAATCCGAGCATCGGCTCGTCGGAGCCGGTACGCACCTGCGTGTGCCCGGCGATGTGCAACACGTCCGTAGGCGGCACGGCCATCCCTGCGAACGTCGCGCAGGCGAACGACTGCGCATAGAGCCGGCGCACGTCGTCCAATTCCTCCTGCACGTGCGGCAATCCCTTCGAGCCCCCGCGTTCCCCTTCGGGGAGCGAAACGACCATCAACGAACGCGCGGCGTACTCCGGCCCTCCGTCGCGCAAGGCGAGCGCGCTCAGCGACAGTGCGACCGGCATGCGCTCGATGAGATGCCGCTGCGATCGCGCGTCGAACAAGGCGCCGAACGGCACGGCGTCGAGCGCTGGATCGGCGACGACGATCAATCGACGCGACGTCGCGAGCGCAGGCTCCGAGGGCTGCACGAGCGTCTCGTAAAGTTGCGCCAGAGCGTGTCGCTCGCCTCGCACCGAGCGCGTCGCGAGCTCGGTGAGCGTATCCCGCGCGATCGGCGTCCGCGCAACGTGCAGCGCATCGGCGGTCACGCCGAACGCGATCGCCTCGTCTGGCAATGCGACGATCTCCAACACGGCCGTTCCGCTGTTGCGCAACCGCGTCTGCAGCTCCGCGACGGTCGTCGGCGCGACACTCGCCACCTGCGGGCGCGAGCGTTCCGCGTAAGTGAGGGCGCGCGCCGCGTCGCCGCGTTGCAACGAGACGCGGATCGCCTCATGAAACAACGCACGGCCCGCGTCGAAGACGCCGGTGCCGATCACGGTGCCCGAGTAGTGGATGCGATGCCGCTCGAGCTCCGCGATGCCCCGCTCGAGATCGTCGGCGGCGCCGGCAATGTCTCCCAACGCCCGCGACGCACGAGCACGGAGCAGATAAGACTCGGGAAGGAAGAACGCGCGCTCGCTCCGCCGATAGCCATCGATCGCGCGCGTCAGCTGCTCGCGTGCATCGCCCGGATGCGCGCGCAGCAGCACCGCACCCGACGCGAACGCGGCGTTCTCGAGCGCGCGTTCGCGAAGCGCCGCGTCTCCGATGCGCCGCGCAATCGTCTCCGACTCCGCGGCCGCGCGCGACGCGGAGCCGTCACCAAGAGCCGCGCTGAGCACCGCCGCGCGAGCGAGCGCATTCGTCAGCAGAACGTCATCTTTCAGCCGACGGTCGGTCTCGATCTCGAGGTCGAGCATCGAGCGAGCAGCGTCGAGGCGTCCGGCGCGCAACGACGTACGCGCGGCGCTGCCGAAGCTGACACCGAGGTAGTAGTCGTGGCCGCTCTCCTCGCTTTGCATCGCGAACGATTGCATGCGCACGTTCCACGACTCGTCGGCGCGTCCCTCGCACGCCAGGGCGTCGGCGAGCAACGCGCGGATGAAGCCGAGGTGATTGCGTTCGCCGAGGCGATCGAATGCGGATTCCGACGCGCGCAGCAACGGCAACGCGCCACCCCAGTCGCCGTCGTTCATCAGGCAGAGCGACAACTGCCAGCGCACCTGCGCGCCAAGCGCAGTCCACTCCGGATGCGCATCGATCTCTTCGAGCAACGAAGTCAGCTCCGCGCGTGCGCCGACGACGTCGTTCTGGTCGTAACGCGTGCACGCCGCGAAGTGGCGCGCGACGTACGCCATCGGACTCCCGGCGCCGGAGAAAAGCGTCGCCGCGCGGCGAAGATCGGGCTCGGCGTCGGCGGGACGCTGGCGCGCATAAGCGATCCGTCCCCGCCGATAAATCGCATGCGCCTCGGCCAGCGCGTTGCTGCCGTTCTCGTTTGCTCGATCGATCGCGCGTACCGCGTCAGCGACCATGGCTTCGCCGGTGCGCTGTTCGAGCGCCACGCCGACGCCGCGCGCAATCGCCAGTCGTTTTGCTCCCTCCGCCGACGCCCCTTGTCGCTTCGCTTCCGCCCATCCGCCGAGGAACTCGCCTTCGGCCCAGAGGCGGCTCATCTGCGGATACCTCGTCACGAGCTCCGCGACGCGCTGGCGATCTCCGTCGATGGCCGCCCGTTCGAGCAGAGGCAAATCGGACCGAAACTGCGTCTCGCCCGTCGTCGACGAGAGGCGCTGCAGATGCTCGCGCGCTTCGCTCGCCCACGACGACTTGGAATCGACTGCGAGGTAGCGTTCCCACGCAGCGCGCGCGGCATCCTTCGCGCCCATCCGCTCCAGGACGAGCGCGCGATTGAAAAGCGCCTCCGGAAAATCGCGATCGATGCGCAGAGCGCGATCGGCCGCCGCAAGCGCCTCGGGATACATGGACGCGCGCGCGGTGCTGGACGCGGCCGCATACTGCGCGGCGGCGAGATCGCTCCACGCCTGCGGCCGATCGGGCGAGCGCTCGGCCGCATCGCGCAAACGCGGCAACGCATCGAGCGGACGTTCCGCCAGCAGCAATGCGACGCCCGCCGCGTGCTGCGCGTCGGCCGTTTTGTTCGCGTCGGCGCGCTCCATCAACTCGCCGGCCACGCCCCCGAGCTTCAAGCGCGCTGCATCCGCCGCGGGATCGCCTTCCCGTGCCGTTCCGCGCCACGGGGCCCAGCCAAACCCGCCGGCGAGACGCGGCTCGACGATGCGCGCGGAGTGCGGCGCAAGCGCGATCAGCCGATCCGTCGGCGTCGTGCGAAAGCGGCGGACGACCGGAATGGCCACCATCACGGCGAAGATCGCCGCGGCCACACCCAGCCAGTAAGGCCAAACGCGGCGCGGCGCCTCTTCGCCGACCTGCGCACCGGCGATCTTCGCGATCCGCATGCAGGACGGGCACGTGGTGACGTGCTCCAGGACCGGCCGCAGCTCCGCGCGGCTGAGCTTTCCCTCCGCGAAAAGGGCGAGCGTTTCCGCGTCGACGTGTTCCGTCACCATGATCCGGCGGCCCTCTCCGAGCCATTCTCCTCTTTGGACTGGCGCGAGTCGTTTCTTTCCTCGAATCCGAAATCGAGCGCGTCGACGGACGTCTTCTGCAGCAGATCGGCGGCCGCACTCCCCTCGACTCCCGCGGCGGCGAGCGACGAGCGAAAGCGCTCCAGCAACGCTTCGAGTCGGCGATAGAGCGGACGCTGCGGCAGCCGCAACATCCGCGAGATGTCGGAGATCTTCATCGACTCCGCAAACCGGAACTGCAGCAGCGCCCGATCCTCGGTCGGCAGTGAAGCGAGCGTGTCGCGCACGACTTCATTCGTCCGCTGCGACAACTGCCGCGCCTCGTTCGCCAATGCGAGCGCATCCGTCTCCTCGGAGCCGCGAACTGTGGGCGCAACGTCTTCGATCGGCATCGGCCGCGGTCGCACCGAACGCTCCGGAAGCTGCCGAAGCATCGCCTCGATGCGCTCCCGCGTGAGGGAGGCATCGACCGCCTGCACGAGCGGCAGCGCCTCGTCGATGGAACGATGATCGCGGCGCACCAGCGACTCCAGCAGCAACGCCGCGGGCCCGAGACGCATCGCTTCCGCCGAGGCCCGCCACCGCCCCAACGCACGATTGCGCTCGTCCTCCATGAGCCTCTCGATGACGACCGTCAGATACGTCGTGAAGGCGCTCCGCCCCTGATACCTGCGCAGAACCGCGTAGTCATCCTCGATGAGGGCGAGATGAACCGAGGCCGCAAAATCCTCCGCATCGGGACCCACACGCCCGGCCCGACGGCATGCAGCGGCAACGAGCCTGCCGATGACCTCGAGGTTCGTTTCGAGCAACGCTCGCGGATCCATCGCGGTTCCTTCTCGGGAGTTTGCGGGACGAAAGAAGGATACCGGGAAGGGTTGGAGGGAGGGGGAAAAAAGTGTCTGGCGCAGGAGGGCCGCAGAGTCACTCGCATCGGGCCGCATCGGCCGAGTGAGTCACCGCCGCCTCAGCTGGAGGAGCCCGCGGCTCACCACAAGCTCTACGGTGCTTGTCTGAAATCCGCCGACCACCGAGCGCCTTTTCGAGCAGACGCGTTTCGAGCGATCGTGAGAACTACTTCCCCGGCGTTGCTTGCGACAGATATGCACGCGCTCGTCGTACCGATTGTGTGGTCGTCTCCCACCCCGAGCATCTATCTCACGCTTTTAATGCGTCGCGTGCCGTCGCACCGTGCCCGCGCTGACGACGTTCACGAACGCGCGGGAGACGGAGCCGAACGAAGGATCGTCGACGCTGCGAGCGTAGGTCGCGGCGATGCTCTTCGCATCGATGGGTACGATGCCGACGTCGACATTCTCCGGCGCCACCGGTTGCGCGTTCGTCGGAGCGTTGCCGAGGCTCAGCAGCCAGGCGACGAGTCGCGTGGGGCGGGGACCGGGATCCTGCGCGAACATTCCTCGCCAGGAGAGCACGAAGCGCGCGCCGTTCCACTGAAGATCGGACAACACGGCTTTGTCGACGATCGCTACGCCGGCGGGATGAGCGTCGAGAGCCCCGTCGCGTGCCACGACGCGGCCGCGAATGGACTGCGTTGCCGATGGCCCATCGGTCTCCGAGGACCAGACGACCAGCCACTCGCTCCCGT
>JAFAVZ010000475.1 GCA_019242175.1 Acidobacteriota bacterium | reverse complement strand
GCACCGCGTCCATGACGTGCAGATCGAAGAAGCGATCGAGGAAGCGCACGCGCAACGCGGAGTCGGTCCAGCTGACGACGTATCGCTGGCCATCCCAGATCAACGACTGCCACGGCGCCGGCTGCGAGACTCCCGGCTCCTCGGAGATCGCGCCATGCAACGAGACGCCGCCACCCGCCGACACCGTGGCAACGCGTACCAGCCGGTCTTCGACACACGTGACGAGGAACTCCGAGCCGTTGCTCGCGACCGCTCCTTGGTAAGCGGACCGGCCGCCGATGCGAAACGCGCTGCCGATCGGATGGAAGGACCGGTTGACGTGCACGGCCCAGACGCCGCCGTTATCTTCGATGTACGGCGACGAGACGAGTGCCAGGTACGAGTCGCCGTTCCATGCGAGGGAGAGGAACCGGGTGTAGATCAGCTGCGGCCCGCCGCCGAAGTCCTCGCTGACGATGAGGCGGTTGTCGCCGGCGTCGTCCGGCTTCACCCGCGTGAGGCGCAGCCCGCCATTGAAGCCGAACCGCGCCGAGAGCAGGTGCATCACGATGTACTCGTCGCCGTTCCACACGACGGCTGGATTGCGATCGTCTTCGTTGCTCGGCGTCACGTCGAAGTCGAGAGCGGGAACGCCAGCCGCGTCGATGTGCGACGCATAGACCTCGGGCTCGGCGACGGAGGTGCCTTCGCGCGTTCCCCGTTCGTCGTTCCACGCGACGAGAGCGTCGGTTCCGTTGCCGGCGACGGCCGGCGCGAACTGCAGGCCGGTCGCGGCGCGCAGCGTCGGCGCGGCGATCGGCAAGTCGGCGAAGAGCGGGAAAGCGAGGAGCAGAGTCAGGATTCGGGAAAGGATTCGCATGGATTAGTCGTGCGGCGTCGTTTCTCTTGCAGGAAATTGAAAATCACGCGGCGGAGGGAGCGCAACTTGCGGGGAGGGTACGTAGGGCGGGCTCTCCAGCCGGCCCCGATGAAGCGTGGTTGCGGCGGGCGGCGCCCGCCGTATCGTATTTGACTGCGGCCGGCTGGAGAGCCGGCCCTACATTCGCGGACGTAAGCGGGCCCACGCCCTCCGCCACACCGGTTCCGTCGAACGTCGCCGGCCGTTCGTAAACGATCGTCAGTCCTGCGCGCCGGCCACGAAGACCGGCGAGCTCAATGCTCCTCTGCACCCCGGTCGCGGCGCGCAGTTCCGGTGCGGCAACCGGGATGTCGGCGAAGAGAGGGAACGCGGCCAGGAGGAGGATGAGGATTCGCAAGAGGCATCTCTGATACGGGTCGCCACCTTCGATCGTCCGGCACTTCTCTTCGCGTACGATGCGCACCGAACGCATGACCCGAGGAATCGTATTGCTCAGCGGCGGGCTCGACAGCGCGACGGTGCTCGCCATCGCGAAGAGCGGAGGCCGCGACTGTCTCGCCCTCTCCTTCGTCTACGGCCAACGCCACGAAGTCGAGCTGCGCGCGGCGGAACGCGTCGCGGCGGCGATGGGCATCGAGGAGCACGTCGTCTATCCGCTCGACCTCCGCGTCTTCGGCGCGAGCGCGTTGACGGCGGACATCGACGTCCCGAAAGACGCCGTCGACGCGCCGGGCATTCCGATCACGTACGTCCCGGCGCGCAACACGGTGTTCCTCTCGATTGCGCTCGCGCTCGCCGAAGCGCGCGAGGCGGAGGAGATCTGGATCGGCGTGAATGCGGTCGACTACAGCGGCTATCCCGACTGCCGCCCGCAGTTCCTCGACGCGTTCCAGCAGGTGATTCGCACCGGGACGAAGAGCGGCCTCGAACGCGATGAGCCGCGCCTCGTCGCACCGTTGCTGCATCTGACGAAAGCCGAGATCATCCGCCGCGGCGTCGAGCTCGGCGTCGACTACGGCATCACCCACTCCTGCTACGACCCCGACGACGTGGGCCGCGCCTGCGGGCATTGCGACTCGTGCATCCTCCGCGCGCGCGGCTTCGCCGAGGCGGGCGTGGCGGATCCGACGGTGTACCGATGATCCGCATCACGGAGATCTTCTTCAGCATCCAGGGCGAGTCGACGCACGTCGGCCGGCCGTGCGCGTTCGTGCGCCTCACCGGCTGCAACCTGCGTTGCCGTTGGTGCGACTCGGAGTACACGTTCACCGGCGGCGAGAAGATGTCGTTGGATGACATCGTGGCCCGCGTCGACGCCTACGGCTGCAAGCTCGTCGAGATCACCGGCGGCGAGCCGCTCGCGCAGGCGGAGTCGTTGGAGCTGATCAAGCGCTTTCTCGACGAAGGCTACGAGGTCCTGATCGAAACCTCGGGATCGATCGACGTCGGGCCGGTCGATCGCCGGGCGAAACTGATCCTGGACATCAAGTGTCCGGGCTCGGGCGAAGTGGCGAAGAACCGTTGGGAGAATCTCGCCCATCTCACGCCGGGGCACGACGAGATCAAGTTCGTGATCGCCGATCGCGCCGATTACGAGTGGGCTGTGAATGTCATCAAGGAGCGCCAGCTCGAACGGCACACGCTGTTGTTCTCGCCGGTCTGGGGCGAGCTGGCCTTGAAACCGCTCGCGGAATGGATGCTCGCGGACCGCGTCCCGGCGAGGCTTCAGACGCAATTGCACAAGCACACCTGGGGCGCCGAAGCGAAGGGAGTGTAACCGGCGGGAAACGTGGGGTCGGGCTTCAGCCCGCACCGGAACCGGCTGAAGCCGGTTCCCACGCGTGTAAGCTGAAGACCTATGTCCAAACCTGTTCTCGACCACATCGGCATCGCGGTCCGTTCCCTCGAAGCCGTCAAAATCTACGAAGCCCTCGGCCTCACCATCGACCACGTCGAAACGGTCGAGACGCAGGGCGTGAAGACGGCGTTCCTCTCCGTCGGCGACTCCAACCTCGAATTGCTCGAGCCCACCGGCCCGCAATCCTCGGTCGCCAAGTTCCTGGAGAAGCGCGGCGAAGGCATCCATCACCTCTGCTTCCGCGTCGACAACATCGAAGAGCATCTCGCGCGGCTGAAGGAGCAGGGCTATCGGCTCATCAACGAGGCGCCGGTGCGGGGCGCGCACGGCTGCCGCGTGGCGTTCCTCCATCCCGCGGCGGGAAACGGCGTGCTCATTGAATTGAGCGAAAAGCAATGATCGAAGGGTTCGAGCCGAACGCGTTGGTGATCGTGAACCTCGTGAACCCGAAGGAGAAATTCTTCGGCGTGTTGCGCGCGCTCTCCGCCGCAGGCGTCACGATGATGGCCATCAACCTCGACTCGTTCGACGACTGGGTGCGGGAGCTGGCGCGCGACGACGATGAGCCGTCGATCGACGTATTCACGATGTTCGTCCCGCTGTTCCGCGTCGAGCGCATCTTTCTCGACGAGCCGGCGGGCGCGATCAAATCCTATTCACAGAGGTTCGAAGATGTGGTCGGCACCCCGATTCGGCAGCACCTCGGCATCTGAGGTATCTTCCGCCGCCATGAACAAGCTCACTCGCAGAATGATGGCTTTGCTGGCCGTCGCGCTCCTCGCCGCGACGCTCGCCGGCTGCAGCAAAGAAAACGAATCGGACGAGGAAGAAGCGTTCAGCTTCGTGACGTATCCCGGCTCACGTTACCTCGCGCAGCTCACCGAGCTGACGAAGCAGGCGCACAAGGTGCTGAAGCCGGGCGAAGAGCCGCCGCCGGTCGCGATCTACGACACCGATGCCTCGGTCGACGACGTCGCGAATTTCTATGTCAAGTCGTACGGCTACGCCGGCATCGCGCCGGACGCGACGAACAACATGAGCGCGGCCAAGCCGCCCGCCTATCGTCGCAGCGGCGAGCTCGCGGCGGACAATGCCGCGGCGCAGCCCATCTTCGAGAAGGTTGGCGTGAAGCCCGATCTCTCGAAGGCACACGGCACGTATCAGGCCGTCGAGATCCAGCCGAAGCCGAATCGCCCGCGGGTGACGATCCAGCGCCCGTACTTCGACGTCACCACGTCGCAGGTCGTCGACCGCACTCTCGTTCTCATGGCGCGTTGATGCCCACCGCCGCGCGGCGCGCGCTGATCGCCGGCCTCGGCCTGATCGGAGGCTCGATCGGCATCGCGCTGCGGCGGCGGGGATGGCGCGTGCTTTATCTCGATCCGCACGTCGACGATCCGCGCGACGCGGCCGATGAGCGCGTGTACGAGCTCGTCGACGTCGACCTCACGATTCTCGCCACGCCGGTCGACGTCGCGTTGCGCCTGATTGCAGCCGATCGGCGCACCACGTCGACCTGCAGCGTGATGCAGCCGTTGCGCGCGATCGGCGGCGAACGTTTCATCGCCGGACATCCGCTCGCCGGCTCCGAGCAGCGCGGACTCGACGCCGCGCGCGCCGACCTCTTCGCCGGCAAACGCTGGTTCCTCGATCGCGAAGACCCGCTCGTCCTGCAGGCGATCGCCGACTGCGATGCGATTCCGGAGCTCGTGACCGCCGAGGAGCACGATCGGGTGATGGCGCTGACGAGCCATCTGCCGCAGGTGCTTTCCACGGCCCTCGGCGCGCTGCTGGCGGACGAAGATCCGCGCTTCGTAGGCACGGGGGCGAAGACGTTTCTGCGGCTTGCGGGAAGCGAGGCGAGCGTGTGGGCGCCGGTGCTGGCCGCGAATCGGGGTAACATCCGCGCGCATTTCGAGCGGTTCGTCGAGATCGCGCGCGCCGTCATCGAAGACGATCCGGAAGCGGCATTCGGGCGGGCGCAGCAGCTCTGGAAAGAGCTTTCAGCGGAATGAATCCAACCTGGCTCCTGGTCGGCGCGGTCTACGCGCTCGCTGTGTGGCTGGCGCGCCGCGCCGGAATGATCGAGCTGCGCTGGCGCGTCGCCGCGCTCTTCTACCTCCTCGTCCTCATCTTCATGTTCCGGCCGATGACGCAGCAGTACGTCAACATCCCGGTCGACTTTCTCCAGACGCTGCCGCCGTGGGCGCATCTCGCGCGCGGACAGAACGTGCAGAACCGCGAGCTGAACGACATCGTTCTGCAGATCGTCCCATGGGCGAACCAGGCGCGCGAGGCGTTGCGCAGCGGCCAGCTGCCGTTGTGGAACCATCTCGCCGGCTCCGGATATCCGCTCTTCGGCAACGGCCAGAGCTCGCCCTTCTCGATCGTCC
>JAFAVZ010000401.1 GCA_019242175.1 Acidobacteriota bacterium | reverse complement strand
AGAGGATGACGTCGCTGCCCTTGTAGTCCTTGAGCGAGACTTCCTTGCCGCGCGTCGACGGCAGGCGGAAGTCGGGCGCCACATCTCCGACCTTGGGCTCGTAGTAGTCCTGCATCAGTTCACTCCTCCGCCACCAAACAATACTTTCTCGGCGATGAGCACGGCGTTGAGCGCCGAGCTGCGGCGCAGATTATCGCAAACGGCCCACACCCAGAACCCGCCCCGGATCGCCCCATCCTGCCGCACCTCGGCGATCAGGACTTCGTCCTTGCCCGCGGCGTCGATCGTGCCGAACTGCTGATCGCCTTCCGCGAAGGCGAAGATCGGATTCGAACGGAACGCGGTGAGGATGCGGTCCGTCGTCAGCTCCTCTTTCGCGCGCAGGAAGAGCGAGAACGTGTGGCCGTGAAAGATCGTCCCCTGCGTGATGAGCAGCCCGACTTCGGTGCGCAGATCGATGAGCTGCCGGATCTGGCCGACGACGAACTCCTCGTTGCGCTCCACGGCCGGATAGAGGTTGAAGGCGAGCTGGCGGTCGAAGACCTCGTGCGGGACGGTCTGGATGTTCAACACGCTGATCGTCTGCTTCGCCAGCTCTTCGACGCCCGCCTGTTCGAACTCGGAGGCAGGCTGCACGACGGTCGCGGTGCAGAGATCGATCGGTGCCATCGTTTCGATCTGGTGAAGGATCAACGCGATCGGGATCGCGATGGGATGGGGCGAGACGATGACTTCGTCGCTGGCGCCGACATCTTCGAGGTTCACGCCGGCGACGGCGAGCTTGCCGTCTTCGGCAGTCGACGGTTGGGAGAGATCGACGGCGACGAAGCGGTCTTCGGCGGCGCGCTCGATCCACTGGCGGTTGCCTTCCGGGGGACCGCAGAAGAAGACGAGATCGAGGTCTTCCAGCTCCGCGGCGCTGACCGCGGCGACGACCGCCGGCTCTTCGTCGATCTCCGTGAGCGAGCCGGCGCCTTCGCCGGAGGAGTCGAGAAGCGCGATGCGATCGAAGGGGAACGCGCGTTCGCGGAGGATGCTCTTGACCTCGTTCCCGACGAGCGTGAGCGGATTGACGATGCCGATGCGATAGCCGGTGGCGTGTTTCGGGTCCATGGTCGCGCCTTTTATCACGGGGAAGCGGGCAGGCGCGCCGAGCGTTCTGCCCGCCGCATGCGCAAGCTCCTCGTCGTCCTCCTGCTCGCTACCACCGCGTTCGCGAATGAGACCGCCTACAAGGCGCTGCAGTCCGGCCTGCTCCAGTCCGGCACGCCGGTGCACGACCACGGCATCCACGGCGAGGGGCAGATCATCGCCATCCTCGATACCGGCCTCGACTGGCAGAGCTGCTTCTTCTCCGAGCCGAACGGCTCCGCGCCTCCGTTCAACACCTGGTCGGCATCGACCGGTCTTCAATGGCAGAACATCGATCTCACGCGGCGCAAGGTGATCGCGTACGACCTGCTCTGGTCTTGCGATCAGTATCCCGGCGCGCCGGGTTGCGAGACGCCGACGCAGACGACGCCCTTCGACAATCAGGGCCACGGCACGCACGCAGCAGGCTCGGCGGCCGGCGATTCGAAGACGCCCATCGTGCATGACTTCGGTGACGCCGTCGCTCCGGCGGCGAAGCTCGTGATCCAGGACGCGGGCTTCATCGGCGGCGACACTTGCTCGCAGCGGCCGGGCATCGGCTGCCCGGTGAACCTCACGCCGATTCTCGATCAGGCTTACAAGCAGGGTGTGCGCATCCACTCGAACTCGTGGGGCGACGCGCAGGGCTCGGCGATCAATCCGCCTACCGCGAACTACTCGCAGTCGGCGCGCGACGTCGATGCGTTCGTCTACGCGCATCCGGACATGCTCGTGCTCTTCAACACCGGCAACTGGGGTCTTCCGGGCAATCCGCCGGCGTCGACGCTTTCCGCGCCCGGCGCAGCGAAGAACACGCTGCAGGTCGGCGGCACGCGCGACACCGGTCGCGACGACGACACGCTCGCCCGTTACACGCTGAACGGCCCGACGCGCGATGGGCGCCTGAAGCCGGAGATCGTCGCGCCGTCGATCGTCATCGCCGGCGATGCGAAGGTCGTTCTCGATCCGCTTCCAGGCATCAAGGACAAGAGCTGCGGCACCACGGTGCAACCCGGCACTTCGTGGTCTTCGCCGGAGGCCGCGGGGGCTGCCGCACTCGCTCGGCAGTACTACACCGATGGCTTCTATCCGACCGGTGCCGCAGTTCCGGCGAATGCGATGACGCCGAGCGCCGCGTTGCTCAAGGCGACGCTCATCTCTTCGGCCCGCCGCGTGCCGTTCCGTTGGACCGACCAGGGCGCCGATACCGCGCAGCCGACGCCGTCCTACGAGCAGGGCTTCGGCATGCCCGCGCTCGACGATGCGCTCTACTTCCCCGGCGACCTCCGTCGTCTGCGCGTGGCGGACGTCACGACCGCGAACGGCCTCACGGTCGGCGAGACGGCAACGATCAAGCTCGACGTGAAGCCGGGCACTCCGCTGCGCGCGGTGCTCGTGTGGACCGATCCTCCGGGCGTCGTCGCCGGCGTCTCCAACTCCACGCCGCAGCTCGTGAACGATCTCGACCTGCGCGTGACGCCGCCCGCCGGCTCGGCCGTCAACGGCAATGACTCGCTCCATCCCGGCCAGCCGGATCGGCTCAATAACACGGAAGTCGTGACGGTAGCCCAGCCGGTGACCGGCACGTACACGATCGAGGTGAACGCGCAGAAGCTCGGGCAGGGACCGCGGCAGGGTTATGCGCTCGTGCTGACCGGCGACTTCACGGAGATCGTCGCGGCGCCACGGCCCGGGAAGATCCGCGCGATTCGGCCGCGGTAGCGGCATTTCGCCCGGGATAGAATCCGCGCCATGCTTTCCCGTGAGTATCTTCGTGAACAGACAGACGATTACCGCCAGGCGCTGAAGAATCGCGGCGCGAAGGCGGACCTCGACCGCTTCCTCGAACTGGAAGGGGAGCGCCGCCGCACGATCGGCCAGGTCGAGCAGCTGAAGAGCCAACGCAACACCGCGTCGCAGGAGATCGCGACGCTGAAGAAGAACAAGCAGGACGCCTCGGCGCAGATCGACGCGATGAAGCGCGTCGGCGACGAGATCAAGCAGCTCGACGAACGCCTCACGCAGGTGGAGGAGGAGCTGAGTGCGCTCGAGCTGACGTTCCCCAACCGCCCGCACGACTCGGTGCCGGTCGGCGCCGACGAGTCGCACAACCGCGTCGAGCGCACGTGGGGAGAGAAACCGAAATTCGACTTCGCCCCGAAGAATCACTGGGACATCGGCGAAGCCCTCGGCATCCTCGACTTTGAACGTGCGACGAAGATCACCGGCGCGCGTTTCTCCATCCTCCAGGGCGCCGGCGCGAAGCTGAACCGCGCGCTGCTGTCGCTCATGCTCGACATCCACGCCGATCAGGGCTACATCGAGCTGCTGCCGCCGTTCATCGTGAACGCCGACTCGTTGCGCGGCACCGGCCAGCTGCCGAAGTTCGAAGAGGACCTCTTCAAGCTCTCGACAGAGAAGCCTCTCTACCTCGTCCCTACGGCGGAGGTGCCGGTGACGAATCTGCATCGGGACGAGACGCTGGATGCGTCGACGCTCACCCGTTCCTACACCGCGTATACGCCATGCTTCCGCAGCGAAGCGGGCTCTTACGGGAAGGACACGCGCGGCCTGATTCGCCAGCATCAGTTCGAGAAGGTCGAAGTCGTGAAGTTCTCCATGCCGGAGAATTCGTGGGACGAGCTGGAAAAGCTGACAGCGGATGCCGAGGCCGTTTTGCAGGCGCTCAACCTGCACTATCGCGTGGTGACGCTGTCCACCGGCGACATGGGCGCCGGCTCGGCGAAGACGTACGACATCGAGGTTTGGCTACCGGGGCAGGAGACCTATCGCGAGATCAGCTCCTGCACGAATTTTCTGGACTATCAGGCCCGCCGGGCCAATATTCGATACCGGACCGCGGACAAGAAAAGCGGGTTCGTCCATACCCTCAACGGCTCCGGCCTTCCCCTCGGCCGAACACTCGTTGCGGTTCTGGAGAATTATCAGCATGCGGACGGCTCCGTCGCGGTTCCCGACGCGCTGCAGCCGTACATGAGAGGTCTGACGCGCATCACCGGCTAGGAGAGAGCCTTGCGTAAGTTTCTGATCGCTTCGCTGCTGTTCGTGGTGGCGCCGTCGCTTTTCGCGCAGTTGCAACCGGTGCAGGTGTCGATGAGCGTGACGGGATCGCCGGGACCGATCGGTACCTCGCGTTACGACACGCAACCGCTGATGACGTGGAAGGTGGTCCTCACCAACTCCAACAACATCGACTCGGGCGAGTTCGTCTTCGAGCATGAGTTTGCGAAGGTCCAGCCGTACAACGGGCAGGACAACGTCGGAAATAACATCTCCGCTTCCTGCGCCGTCGGCGCAAGCAACTACACGACCGGCTTCAAATTCGCTTCGAGGATGAACATCCCGGCGAACGGGACCTGCACGATTCAGGGAAACATCATCGCGTATCAGCTTGGCACGATCACGGAGACCATTCCGGCGGGCAGCGTTGCGCCGCCGAACATCCCGGCGAATGCAACTGCGGCGTCGGCGACGTTCTCGACGGCAGTCAAGCCCTTGCCTCTGTCGATGACGCTCGGTGCGAGCGAGCCCAACGTCGGAAAGCCGATCAGTCTGCATCTCGAGCTTCGGAGCGTGAGCGGAGCGAGTGTCGAGAACATCGCGTTCACGGTCAACTATCCGTCCGGACTGGTGAACGCCCCGTCCCCGAATGCTACGAGCAATGTTGCGGACGCGGTCATCACCGCGACTCCCGGCGCCGGCTCCGTCAGCTTCAGCAACGGGTTCATGCGCACGTGGAGTCACACGCTGGGCATGATCACGCTGGACCTCAATCTCGTGGCTACCCAGCCCGGAAACTACACGGTCACCGTTCCCGGATCCTCGATTTCGGGAGACGTACGGAATGTCAACGAGGGCCGTACGTCGGTCAGTTTCGTCGGCAGCTCCGCTTCGATCGCGATCGCTGACTCGAACCGGCCGATCATCACCAAGGCGTTCTCACCGTCGAGTGTGTTTCCGCTCGGCCTGACGGACCTGAAGATCACGATGCGCTCCGCCGCCGATCCGCTCAATACGAACGGATTCATCGACACGTATCCGGCCGGGATGAAGAACGCCGGCCCGATCATGAATCCATGCGGCTGGGTCGTCAGCGCGCCGCTCGGCGCCGGCAGCGTCTCGATCCTGCAAACGAACCTCACCAGCACGCCGTGCACGATCACGATTCCGGTGCGCGCGCCGCTGCTGCCGGGCAATTACACGAACACCATTCCGGCCGGCGCAGTCTCGGTGATGAACACCGGCCTGACGAACACCGCTGCCGCCTCCGCTACCCTCGAAGTCACGCTGTTCCCGTCGCCGTTGGCGGCCAGTGCGTTCTGGCCGGCGAGCATCGCACCTGAGGGACAGTCCCGGTTGCGCGTCACGCTCACGAATCCGAATGAGGGGCCGCTCAGCGGCGCGTTCATCAACAACAGCTATCCCTCGGGGCTGAAGAACGCGGGCGATCCGAGTGCGGAGAGCACGTGCGGTGGAACCGTTTCGGCGGCGCCGAACGGCAGCGGCTTCACTCTCAGCGGCGGTTCGGTGCCGGCGAACGGCAACTGCGTCGTGAGCGTCTTCGTCACGGCGAACGAGGCGGGGACGTATCGGCAGACGTTGGCGGGCAGTGGCTACGGCGCGGCGAATGCGCGTGCGGCCACGGCTCCGGCAGCGAGTGCGACGCTCACCGTTACGTCGACGCCTCCGCTCGCGGTTGCGATGGCGTTCGATACGGACATGATCGTGGCGAGCAATCCGGCGACGTTGACCATCACGCTGTCGAATCCGGGTACGGCGCCATCGGAGCCGTTGACGTTCATCGACACGTATCCGCTCCCGATGCGTAACGCATCGCAGCCCAACGCGACGACGACCTGCAGCGCAGGAACGTTGCTCGCCGCCGCAGAGGGTGGCGCGTTGCAGGCGAACGGGATCGTCGTGCCGGCGAAGAGCACGTGCACGATCGCGGTCGACGTGACGGTGCCGAAGGACGGGACGTTCGAGAATCAGCTGACGGTGAACGAGTCGACGACGAGCGCAGTGCTGCAGGTGCTCGCGCCGGCGCGGCGTCGCGCGCGATGAACTGCTGACTAAGCGGGCGACGTGGTTCCAGGGGACGGCGTCGCCTCGTACAGCACCTGGTAGTCGAAGTCGGTGGCGCCGAGACGGAGGCGGTCGCCGCTCTTGAGCGCGGCGTGGAAGACGCGTGCGCCGTTCAGCCAGGTGCCGTTGCGCGACTTCAGGTCCTCAATCACGTAGCCGTCCGGGCCGCGAAAGATCCGCGCGTGTTTGCCGGAGACGCCGAGGTCGTTGAGCCGGAGGCTGTTGTCGCGTTGGCGGCCGACCGTGTACTCGGCTTCCGTCAGCGGGATCACCGTCCCCTGATCGGTGCCGTTCACGACCGACAGTTGCGCGACGGTCGGCTTCATCAGCTCTCGATAAGAAAGCAGCCGAGCCTCCGAGGAGAGCAGCAGGCTCGTGTCGTCCTCCGGAGCGTCGCGGATCGTCGACTCTCGTCCGAAATTCGCCGGCGCCTGGCGCACGGTGTCGTCGCTGTGCGCGGTGACGAGGCGCGTCGTGTTCGCGCTGTCGGTATCGTCGTCGAGGGCGCGCGCGGCCGGCGGCTGCGTCGGCTCGATCAGCTTGTTCGAGAGCAACCCGTAGACGACGCGGTAGATCTGCAGCGGCTCGTCTTCCGTGTCGCTGCAAAGCTCCTCGAGCGTGCGCCGGCCGTTGATCAGGAACAGGATCCGCCACTCATCCACAGTCAGCGTGATCTTGTCTTCAGCGGGCCGGGCGACGATGCGGAACACGACCTGATCGTCCGGCAGCAATTCGCGGCATTGCGCCCACTCTTCGATGCGCCGCGCGCCTTCCATCACGAGATTCGCGAGATCGACGGAGATCGTCACCGCGTGCTCGGGCAATTGCGCGACGTCGTCGAAGGAGAAGGTACCGCCCTTCCAGAAGAACGCGTCGTAGAGGATCTCCGACACCTGCACCTTCAGGAAGTCGTGCAACTGCGCCTCGCCGAGCACGCCCTGTTGCACAGCGAGCTGGCCGAAGCGGCCGCCTTCCTCACGCATCAATGCGTCGATGCGATCGCGTTGGTCGCGAGAGATGCGCTTCTTGCGGGTGAGGATGGCGCCGAGGCGGAGGTCTTCCTGGTTGGAGCTGGCGAAGACGACCGAGCCGGCGTCGAGGAACACCTGGGCCGCGTGCGCATCGGACTGGAGATCGAGCCGGCCGGTCTTCCGCGTCGTCTGCAGAAACGTCAGCACTTCGGGAAGCTTGAAGGAGGCGAGGCTCCCGTCGAGAACTGCGGCCATGCGTAACTCGGGATTCTACCTGCATAGTATTCTCCCCAGCCTCATGCAGGCGAAGCCTTCCGCATCCCATCATGCCGTCCTGGCCGGCTTTCTCGGCTGGACGCTCGACGCGTTCGACTTCTTCGTCATCGTCTTCCTGTATGACCAGCTCGCCGCCGAATTCGGCGTGCCGAAGAAGTCGATCATCTTCACCGTGACGGTGACCCTGCTCTTCCGCCCCATCGGCGCGGTGCTGTTCGGGATGCTCGCGGACCGCTTCGGGCGGCGCGGACCGCTGATGGCGAACGTCGTCTACTTCTCGATCATCGAGCTGCTCTCCGGCTTCTCCCACACGTACACGCAGTTCATCGTGCTGCGCGCGCTGTTCGGGATCGGGATGGGCGGCGAGTGGGGCGTCGGCGCGTCGCTGGCGATGGAGCACACGCACAAGAAATGGCGCGGCGTGCTCTCCGGCATTCTGCAGAGCGGTTATTCGATCGGCTATCTGCTCGCGGCGCTGGCGTCGCGATTCATCGAGCCGCGCTTCGGATGGCGTGCGATGTTCTGGCTCGGCGCGCTGCCTGCGCTACTCGCGCTGTACATCCGCGCGAAAGTGCCGGAGTCGGAAGCGTGGCAGGAGAAGCGCGCCGGCACAGTCCGCGCGATGCTCGCGTCGGTTCGTGGACATGCGAAAGGCTTCGCGTACCTCGTGCTGATGATGACGTTCATGATGTTCCTCTCGCACGGCACGCAGGACCTCTTCCCCGACTTCCTCAAAGAGGTGCATCACATCCCCGCGAAGACGGTGGCGTATATCGCGATGCTGTCGTCGGTCGGCGCCATCGTCGGCGCGATCCTCTTCGGGCAGCTCTCGCAATCGATCGGCCGCCGGTACAGCATGCTCGCGGCGCTCGCGCTCACGTTGTGCGTGATTCACTTCTGGGCGTTCGGCACCGGCGTCGGGCTGCTCGCCGCCGCCGCGTTTTTCATGCAGATGGGCGTACAAGGCGCATGGGGCATCATCCCCGTGCATCTCAATGAGCTCGTGCCCGATTCGGTGCGCGGACTCATGCCCGGGCTCGCGTATCAGCTCGGGATTCTCATCGCGTCGCCGGTGAACTCGATCCAGCAC
>JAFAVZ010000604.1 GCA_019242175.1 Acidobacteriota bacterium | reverse complement strand
GCAACGCGACGGAGTGGCTCTACTGATGGCGCTCGTCGAACTGCAAACGCCCATCGACGAGGCGACGATCCGGTCGCTCAACGTCGGCGACACCGTCTCGATCACCGGCCGCCTCTACACCGGCCGCGACGCCGTGCATCACCGCATCCACGAAGGCGTCAAGCCGCCGGTCGACCTCGAGGGCCAAATCATCTATCACTGCGGCCCGGTGATGGTGAAGGAAGCCGACCAGTGGGTCTGCAAGGCTGCGGGACCGACGACTTCCTCGCGCGAGGAACCGTACGAGCACGAAGTCATCCGCGACTACCGCATCCGCGGCGTCATCGGCAAAGGCGGGATGGGCGAGAAGACGCTCGCGGCCTGCAAGCAGTACGGCGCGGTCTATCTGCACGCGATCGGCGGCGCCGCGCAGGTTTGCGCCGCGGCCATCAAGCGCGTCGACGGCGTCGACTGGCTCGACCTCGGGTCGCCCGAGGCGATTTGGCATCTTTGGGTGGAAGGGTTCCAGGCGATCGTGACGATGGACGCGCACGGCCGATCGCTCCATCGGGAAGTCTTCGAAGAGTCGAAGCAGCGGCTCGCGGCGTTGAAAGCCTGAACCCGGCGCGGACTTCGCTAGGACCGCCGGTGTATGCGAGTCGAACGTGACACGCTCGGCGAAGTCCAGGTTCCGGATGAAGCACTCTGGGGGGCGCAGACGCAGCGCGCCGTCGAGAACTATCCGGTCAGCGGGCTGCGCGAGCATCCAGTCTTCATCCGCGCCTTCGTCTACCTGAAGAAAGCCGCCGCGCTGGCCAACCGCGAGCTCGGCACGCTCGATCCGAAGCTCAGCGAGGCCATCGTCCAGGCGGCGGATACCGTGCTCGACAACTTCGAGCAATACCGCGCGCAGTTTCCCGTGGACGTCTTCCAGGCCGGCGCCGGCACCTCGTTCAACATGAGCGTGAACGAAGTGCTCGCGAACCTGGCGAACGTCGCGATGGGCGGCAAGCTCGGCGACAACAAGCCGGTCCATCCCAATGACCACGTGAACATGTCGCAGTCGACGAACGACGTCTTCCCGACGGCGTTGCGCGTCTCGACGATCATGCTGCTCTCCCAGCTGATGCCGGAGCTCACGCGGCTCGGTGTCGCGTTCGACGAGAAGGGCGACGAGTTCGCGAGCGTCATCAAATCCGGCCGCACGCACCTGCAGGATGCAGTGCCGGTCACGCTCGGGCAGGAGATGAAGGCGTACGCGGCGGCGATCAAACGCTGCGAGCGCCACCTGCTCGATGCGTCGCACGACGTGTACGAGCTCGCCATCGGCGGCACCGCGGCGGGGACGGGCATGAACGCGCCGGTCGGCTATCGCCACGTCGTCGTTCGCCATCTCAACGAGCTGACGAACCTCACGTTCCGGCCGCAACGCGATCTGCGCGAAGGGATGCAATCGCAGTTGCCAGTCGTCGCCGTCTCCGCGACGATGCGCAATCTCGCGTTGGAGCTGACGCGCATCACCAACGATCTGCGACTGCTCGCATCGGGACCGCAAACGGGGCTCGCGGAAATCCTGCTGCCCGCCGTGCAGCCCGGCTCCTCGATCATGCCCGGCAAGGTGAATCCCTCGATGCTGGAGGCGATGAACCAGATCCTCTTCCACATCATCGGCGCCGCGACCGCGATCGACTACGCGTCGCAGGCGGGGCAGCTCGAGCTGAACGTGATGATGCCGCTCATGGCGTTCGAGCTCACGTTCTCCATCGAGATCCTGAAGAACTACCTGCCGGTCTTCACCGAGAAATGCATCCGCGGCATTCAGGCCGATCGCGAGCGCTGCGAGGCGTACTACATCAGCTCTCCCTCGTTGGCGACTGCATTGAATCCGATCATCGGCTACGCAGCCGCGGCGGAGATCGCGAAGGAGTCGGCGAAGAGCGGGCGGCCGATCCCGGAGTTGATCCGTGAGCGAAACCTGATCCCCGAGGAGAAGATCGCGGAGATTTTCACTCCGGAATTCCTGGCTGGGCAGGCGGATCGGGAGAACGGCGGCGCATAATACTGCCCGTCCAATGCGTCTCTTCCTCGCCGCGACTTTCCCGGAGTCTGTCCTCCGTCCGCTCAACGCACGCCTCGCGGCCGTCAAGTCGCGTTTGCCCGCCGCATCGTGGGTCAAGCCGGAGACGCAGCACCTCACGTTCGCGTTTCTCGGCGAGCAGAAGGAAGAGCTGATCGACAAGCTCTCGTCGCTCGTCGAGTCGGAGCTCGAAGGCGTAAAGGCGTTCGAGGCAAAGCTGCACGGCGCGGGCTTCTTTCCGAATCCGCGGCACGCGCGCGTTGGCTGGGTGGGCGTGACACCCGAGGAACGGTTTCACGACATCGCGGCTGCGGTGCGGGCGGCAGTCAAGGAAGCGGGCGTCGAGCTCGATCGCGCCGACTTTCGTCCGCATCTCACCATGATGCGATTGCGCGATCCGTGGCCGCCGGCGTCGATCGAGCTGTTCCAGAAGACGCTGCGCGAGTTCGATTCAGCGCCGTTCCCGATTGACGCCGTGACGCTGTTCTCCAGCCGGCTGAACCCGAGCGGCGCGGTGCACACCGCCGTCCGCAAGTTCGCGTTCGCGTGACGCTTTGGATCGCGGCTCCGTCTTGCCGCGCAGTTGTCCGCATGCCGCGGCAATCTCCCGTCCCTTCGAACGCCGCACCGTGACGCGCACGCCGTTGTTGACGAGCGTGTCGGCGAACTTGTCGATCGCCGCATCGCTTGGGCGCTTCATCCACGGCGGCAGATCCGGATCGGCGTTGAAGGGGATCGCGTTCACCTTCGCCTTCAACCCGCGGATGAGACGCGCGAGCGCGACAGCGTCCGATGGCGCGTCGTTGTAGCCCGCGAGCAACACGTACTCGATCGTGATGTCGCGCCCCTTTTCGAGCGGGAACTTGCGCAGCACGGCGATCAACTCTTCGAGCGGATACTTCTTCGTGATCGGCATGATCTCCTCGCGCCGGCGCCGGTCGGGCGCGTTGATGGAGATCGCGAGGTTCGGATGGCGATCGAGCTTCGCCAGCTCTTCGATGCCGGGGATGATGCCCGACGTCGAGATCGTGATGCGCTTCGGCGCGAGGTTCCGATAGAGCGCGTCGAGCGTCGTCACGAGATGGTCGAAGTTGAGCAGCGGCTCGCCCATCCCCATGAACACAACGTTCATCAATTCCATCGGTACCGCGTGCTCGTGCTGGATCGTGAAGAACTGGCCGAGCATCTCCGCGGGCGTGAGATTGCGGCCCGCGCCGAAGAAGCCGGTGACGCAGAACGTGCAACCGACGGCGCATCCCGCCTGCGAGGACAAACAGATGCTCGTCCGTTCGCCCATCGGCATGTACACCGACTCGATGCGATTGCCGTCGGCGAGCGTGAACAGATACTTCTGGCTCTTGTCCGCGGCGGGCGTCGTACGCTCCACGACGTGCGGAAAATCGATCGTGTAGCGTTCCGCGAGCTGCGTGCGCAGATCCTTCGGGATGTTCGTCATCGCGTCGAACGAATCGACGCCGCGCACGTGCATCCACTCTTCGATCTGCTTGACGCGGAACGGAGGCGAAACGACCTCGGCGAGCGCGTGGTGAAGGCGCTGCGGATCGAGGTCGTAGAGGTTCTCAGTCTTCTTCACTGGCCGCGAGCGGCTCGACGCGGCGCGCCGACCGCACCTTTCGCGTCGGATCGATGCCGAGTGCGCGGAGGAGAGCGAGGTCGTTGACGTTGATGCGGAACTGCACTTCCTTGTCGCTTTTCACCACGAGCTCCGCCGTGGCGGGCGGCTCGGGCGGCGGCTCTTCATCCTGACGGTTGAGACCGATCGTCGCGTCGAGCACGACGTACAAGTTGTAGCCTTCGTCGCGAATCCGTTGAATCTGGCGATTGACATCCTCGGACCCGGAGATCGACTCATTGATCGCCGTGCCGAGCTCCCGGAGCAGTTGTTTGATTTTGTCGTCCACGGTTGGTGACCACACTAAACACCTGCACAGGCGAGGTCAAATCCCGCGGCTGCAAACGTTCCGCCACGGATCTCGGTGGCCTGCGACGGCGGAAGCGGTAGCAGATGGCGCAGGGATCGGCGTCGGGAGCAAAGCGCGCCGACGCAGGCATAGCGGGGACTATGTCGAGGAGGCGTAACGCAGCTCCCGGCGTCGAGATCAAGCCAGGTGCTGCCGCTTTAGCCGCAGGCCACTAGCGCTCGCCCCACAGCTCCGCCCAGTACGCCAGATATTTCCAACGGCCCCATTTTGCGTAGCGGCGAAGCATCGTCGCGTCGCTCACTTTGCGGCCCTTGTGATACGTGTCGCGCACGAAGCGGCGGAACTCCGTGTCGACGGCGATGAAGTCGTGTCTGCCGTACATGGCGAGCAGATGCGCAGCGCCGTAAGGCCCGATCCCCGGCAACGTGAGATAGCTCTCGAACAGTTCTTCCGTGCTCTGCTTAGGATCGCTCAGCGCATCGAGATCGATCGAGCGATCGGCGATGCCGGTGGCGAGACGATGAATCGCCGTCGCGCGATAGCCGAGTCGACAGCGCTCCTTCAACTCCTCGGGCGTGAAGCGCACGATGTCTCTCGGAGTCGGGAACGCGCCCTTGCGGCCGCAGACGTCGACCAGGTTCGCGGCCATCTTCACCGTCTGCGACCACGTGACGTTCGTGGTCAGGATGATCTTGAGGATGTCTTCGAAGAGTGTCGGCGCGCAGAGCAGACGGCCGAAACCGTGCTCCTCGACCCACGCGTGCGGCGCGGAGCTGCGCGTGAGGACGATGAATTCGCCGATGTCGACGTGGAGCTGGAACATGCGCGCGATCTGTTCGCGATCGGCGTTGCCGACGACGCGCAGCGCTTTGCCGTCGTGCGAGATCTCCATGTCGTTCCGCCGCAGCACGCGTTCCTCGGCGGACCAGCGGAATGGCGCGAGGCGATACCAGCCGTGCGAGGTGACGACGGAGACGAAGTTGAAATCGGGAGGGGTGAAAATGGAGGCGACGGCCGGAATCGAACCGGCGGATGAAGGTTTTGCAGACCTCTGCCTTACCACTTGGCTACGTCGCCCTTTGCTGCGGGGGAGCGAGTGTAGTGAACCGGTGAAGTGCCGTCAATATGCCGTTTCGGAGTCGACGATGCTCCGCGCCAGTTCGTGAGGCATCTCCTCGCCGGTCATCAGTTTGAATTGACTTTTCGCCTGGGCCATCAGCACGTCGCGACCGTCGATCGTCGTTTGGCCGCGACCGCGCGTGGAGCGCACGAGCGGCGTCTGGCCGTCGTTGTAGGCGAAGTCGATGACGACGGCGTCGGGACGCAGGCGGTCGACGTCGAACGGCGTCTCGACGCCTTCCCGGCCGACGGGCGTCGCGTTGATGATCATCGAGTACGCATTCGGGGCGAAGCCGGCGAGCGGAAGGAACGGGAGGCGGAGGAGGCGGACGGCGAACGAGCCGCGATCGAAGCCGCGGTTCACGAGCGTGACGTCCGCACCGACCTGTTGCAATGCCGCGGCGACCGCGCGGCCCGAGCCGCCGCAGCCGATGACCGCGATGCGTCCGTATCCCGCGGGATCGATTCCGCGCGCGTGGAGCGTGTGCAGCACGCCGTCCGGATCGGTCGTCGCCGCCGTCCACCCTTCCCCGTCCTTCACGAAGAAGTTCGTCGAACGGGCGCGCGCGACCATCGCCGTCTTCGCGCTCGCCGCCGCGAGCGCCGTCTCCTTGTGCGGTGAGACGACGCAGAACGCGCCGACGGCGAATCCGAGCGACTCTAGCGCGCGGCTCTCGACGAGCTGCTCCCAGAACGGCTGGAAGTCATCGACGTGAAACGGCAGATAGAGCGACGGATTGCCGAGCGACGCGAAGCCGGCGTTGTGAAAGCGCGGCGAGAGCGATTGCAGGATCGGGCTGCCGACGATGCCGAAGATCGTGCGCACCTCGCGCACGTTCGGCAATCCGAAGTCGAGCGCGTAACGCGCGACGTCGCCGGCGATGAGCGGCGCGCCGAGCCACGCGGCGAGCACGCGCGTCCAGAGACCGACGTCGTTCGCCGCGTACGCGATCAGGTCGTCGCGATCGCAGGCTCGCAGCAGTTGCAACGGGGCGAGCTCGTCGCCGGAACGCTTCGCATCGATCTCGATGCGATAGAAACGCGCCGGCACGTGGCGCATCCGTTCCAACTCCTGCGTCAGCTCCTCGAGCGTTCCGGGTGCGCGACGCAGCGCGACGAGTCGCTTCGAGGTGGGGATCTCGCGCAACACGCGCGCATCGCAATCGGCGAGCTCCAGCGTCACGAGATCGCAATGCTTCGCGGCTTCGATCAGCGACGAGCGACGCGCAGGGCCGCGTTCCTCGCAAGCGAAGACCAGCAACCTGTCGCCGAACCGGTCACGGTCGAAGACGTTGCGCACTTCGACCGCGCCGGCGGCACGCGGGATGGCGGCGAGCGCGCCCGGATCTGGATCGCGGGCGAGCTCCGCCATCAGGATCGGCCGTGACATATTTCCTGAGACCCATCTCAGGAGTGTCCCGGCCGCGACTTTTCCTACCTCGAACTATGGACGCCCAACTGGCGGCGGCACGAGACGCACCGCCGCTCGCGGGCGAGACGCCCGCGCTCACCGGTCACGGGCGAGGAAGGCGGTCCTTGTTCGCGTCGAGCCACGTGTTGAAATCCTGGGTCTCGGGATTCAGCTCGCGCGTGTTCTCGACCGACCGCGACTCGCGGTACTCCTTCTCGAAGTCGCGTTTGAACTGAAACATGTTGCCGAGGTCGTCGGCGCCGGGGAAACCGAAGCCGCGGTAAGTCTCGGGCTCGATCGCGTTGTAGCGCACGGGCTCGCCGAGGATGCGGGCGAAGCCCTGGGCCATGTCCGTGCCCGAGACATGCTCGCCGGCGATGCCCACGCGCTTGCCGATCATCTCCTTGCCCTTCGCGAAGATGCCGAACGCCGCGCGGCCGATGTCTTCCACGCCGATGCTGGGCATCTTGGCGTCGCCGAGGGGGAAGGTGATGGCGAGCTGGCCGTCGGCGCCGCGCGCCGGGCCCATGCCGAAGTGGATGAAGTTCTCCCAGTAGAACGCGGTGAGGAGGAACGTCGTCGGGACGCCGAGCTCCGTGAACGCGCTGTCCGCCTCGCTCTTCGCGTCGAAGTGCGGGACCTTGTACTTCTCCATCAGCGTCGGCATGCGGTCGTCGCCGAGTGGGATGAACTGGCGCGTGTCGTCGAGCGTCGACCAGATCACGTGCTCCACGCCGGCCGCCTTCGCCGCCTGAGCCATCGCGCGGGCCTGGGCCACCTCCTTCTCCGGGCTGAAGTGGGCCCAGTAGAACGTGACGCAGAACGCGCCGTACGCGCCGGCGAAGGCGCTCTGCAAGCTCTGCTCGTCATCGACGTCGCCGGCGACGACTTCCGCCCCCATGGCGGCAAGCTCTTTCGCTTTGTCCGACTGGATGTCGCGCGTGATCGCGCGCGCCTTGAATCGCTTCTGCGGGTCCGCGAGGATCGCCCGCACCAATCCGCCGCCCTGCGCGCCGGTGGCGCCGACGACGGCGATGATTTTCTGATCGGCCATGACTTCGTACCTCCTTTTCGGCCGGATCATAGCCGCACGGCGGTCACGCTCGAAGCACCACCGCGCACTCGCCGGGGATGACCCATGCCTCCCGTTTCGGGAACGGCGGCGTGCCCTCCCCGCCATAATCCGGCGCCTCGCTCGACCAGACGAATTGCCACGCGCGGCCAGCCGGCGGCGCGAG
>JAFAVZ010000516.1 GCA_019242175.1 Acidobacteriota bacterium | reverse complement strand
GCGCCCAGCGTGTTCCCGAAGGTCCATACGGTGGTGGCCTGCCCGTTCGCGTCGGTCGACGTGCTCGCCGGCAGCACCGAGCCGCCACCGGTGGTGACCGCGAAGGTCACGGGCTGACTCGCAAGCGTCTTCCCATTGGACGCCGCGACGCTCACGGTGACCGTGGCGGTGCCGGCGACCCGCCCCGGGATCGCCGCGCCGCTCGTGATCGTGATCGCGCTCGGCGTGCTCGGCTCGGTCGTGTTGTCGCTGCAGGCGGCGGCGAGCAACATGGCGGCGGGCAGGACGAAGCGACTGCCTGTGCTCAGACGAAGGAGGTGCATCGTTCGAGGATTGAATGGTGCCTAACAGATCGTCCGCGCGGCGTCGCGTGGAACGCATGGATGCCGCGCTCCGATGGACATCGGGGCAGCGGCAATCGTTTGTGACCCGAGTTGCAAGGCCGGCGCCGCAACCTGCTCGTCAGCCTGGACCCCCTCACCGATAGTTGCCGAACTTCAGCTCCACTCCGTAGTCGCCGGCCCGTAGCACCGCGATCGCCGCCTGGAGCTCGTCGCGTGAGGGAGCGGTGACACGTACCTGATCGCCCTGAATCGACGCCTGCACCTTCTTCAGCTTGGCGGCCTTGACGTCGGCCGCGACCTTGCGCGCGGCATCCGAGTCCAGCGCAGTCTTGAGGCGGATCTCGCGCCGCACCGTATCGCCCCCGGCCTGCTGGACGTCGCCGATATCCAGGTTCTTCACGGGCACGCCGCGTCGAATGAGCTTCGCCTGCAGCACGTCGAGCAGCGCGGTCATCTGAAACTCGCTGTCGGCGACTAGTGCGACGACCTCGTCGCCGCGCCGGAAGTCGATGGACGCGCGCGATCCTTTGAAGTCGAAGCGCTGGCCGATCTCTTTCTGCGCCTGATTGACGGCGTTGTCGACCTCTTGGAGGTCGACGCCGGTCGTGACGTCGAAGGACGACTCCTTGGCCATCGTGGTGGGTCGCGGGAGGCAGCGGCTGACGGACGAGGCTTCGCCAAGCTATCCCGCGTGCATTATCGGAGGTAGTGCCCTCCGGTCACCGTCATCCCAAACAATCCTACGTCGAAAAGCAAAGGGCCCCGCCTTGCGGCGGGGCCCAGTGCTTTCCTGCGATCTCGCTAGCCCCGGATCACGGGGTCAGCGTGATCGTCGGGATGACGAAGCCGATCGCGTAGCCCTGCGCGTTCGACGCGACGACCAGGAGGTCGACGGCCGTCGAGCCCGAGCTCGGGAAGGCGGGGATGCCGCCAGCGCCCGGCGTGATCGTGAAGGAGTTCGTCTGGGTCGACGCGGTCGTGGAGATCGTCGTCGAGATCCCGCCGAACGTGGTGCTGATGAGCGTGTAGGCCGTGGTCGACGAGAACGGCGTGACGCCCGGCACCGTGCTCCGGAGGTACACCTCGTACTTGGTGAACGGCGACAGGAAGGGCACGTTCGCCGTGCCGTTCTGGACGAGGTTCACCGTGACCGCCGTCGGCGTGCCCGACGTGGCCGGGGCGAGCGTGATCGGCAGAGCCGTCGCGCTAGCCGAGCTGGCCGTGCTGGGCTGGAAGGTCAGCGAGACGCTGAGCGGGCCCTGCGCGCCACCGAAGAACGTCGGCACGGTCGTCTGCGCCGTCGACTGATCGAGGACGGCCTGCACCGCGCCGCCGAGCATCACGCCGTACGTCCAGTTCGCGCCCGGATCCGACACGCCGATCGCGGCGCCGTTCGTGGTGACGAACGACTGGTTGTTGACCGCGGTGTACGTGTTCGGGGCCGACGGCGCCTGGATCGCGATCGCCCGGATGAACGTCGGGGCGGTCACGGACAGGTTGGCCGACGTCGTGAACGGCGTCGCGAAGGCGGTGCTGATGGCGGTGCCGTTGTAGCGGAGCAGGAGCTCCGGGATCGCCGGCGTCGTCGCGCCGTTCGTCGTCGGGTACTCGACGAGGGCCAGCTGGTCGACCAGGCTCAGGTTGTCCGTCGCCTGCGCCGTGAACGTCTCCGGCTGACCGCCCGTGAGCGGGGCCGTGGCGACGAGCGGGTTGATGACGACCGGAACCGCGCGGTCGATCGCGAACGTCCGAGTGAAGACCGTGCTCAGGTTACCCGCCACGTCGCGCGCCTGCGCGCTCAGCGTGTAGATGCCCGAGACGGCGGTCGTCGGATCGATC
>JAFAVZ010000394.1 GCA_019242175.1 Acidobacteriota bacterium | reverse complement strand
AGACGATGCGGATCATGGGCGTCCCTTCTCTTACTCCAGCATCGACAGCATCGAGCCGTCGGCGTCTTCGCTCGACGGCGCGCTGGTCGGCTCGTCGGTGAGGCGGAGCGCGAGGTTCGTCGGATTCGTCGCGTAGGCGAGCGCCGTCTCCTTCGAGACGATCCCCTGGTTCCACATCCGCTCGATCTCGTCGTCGAACGTCTGCATGCCGTCGACCTGCCCGTCGTGCATCGCGTCGATGAGCGAGCGCCCTTCGGTCTCGCCCTTGATGATGTAGTCGCGCGTGCGCATCGTCGACTTCAGGATCTCCAGCGCCGCCACCCGTCCCCCGCCCAGCTTCGGCAGCAGGCGTTGGGAGATCACGTAGCGGAACGACTGGGAGAGGCGCGTGCGCACCTGCGGCTCCTGATCTTTCGGGAACACGCCGACGATGCGGTCGACAGTCTTCGCTGCATCGATCGTGTGCAGCGTCGAGAGCACGAGATGGCCCGTCTCCGCCGCCTCCATCGCGATCTCGATCGTCTCGATGTCGCGCATCTCGCCGATGAGGATCACCTTCGGCGCCTGGCGCAACGCGGCGCGCAGCGCGAGTGAGAACGTCTTGGTGTCCGAGCCCACCTCGCGCTGGTTCACGGTCGACTTCACGTGCCGGTGCATATACTCCACCGGATCCTCGATCGTGATGATGTGATACGCGTGGTCGTGATTGATCTGATTGATGATCGCGGCGAGCGTCGTCGACTTGCCCGAGCCGGTCGGCCCGGTCACGAGCACGATGCCATTCTTCAGATTCGGCACGTTGTACAGCTCGCGCGGCATCCGCAGCTTCTCCAGCGTCGGCACGCCGTCCGGAATCACGCGCAGGACGATCGCGTAGGTGCCGCGCTGCGAAAAGATATTCACGCGAAAGCGCGTCTTCTGGGGGATCGAGTAGGACAGGTCGACGCTGCCGTTCTGGAGCAGCGTACGGGTCAGCTCCCGGTCGCCGCGCAGCATCTGCAGCGCGATGACTTCCGTCTGGTAAGGCGTGAGCCGCGGCAGGCCGGGGAAGTTCACCGGCACGAGCTGCCCGTCGATCTCGACCTGCGGCTGCCGGCCGACGGAAAAGTTGAGGTCGGACACGCGATCCGACATCTTCAACATGGCCTCGAGGATGGCGTCCAGGTTGAAGTTTTTCATGAGGGACGGCGATTCTATCGCGCTCGCGGTTCCGGGGCCGCGAATCGTTAGAATGCGCGCGTCATGTCCGTCGTCGCCATCGATCTCGGCACGCGCCGCGTCGGCATCGCCGTCAGCGACTCCGGCGTGCTGGCCACGCCGCACTCCGTGCTCAACGGCGAAGGCGACGTCGTCGAGAAAGTCGCCCGCCTCGGCGGCGAGCTGGAAGCCGAAACGTACGTCGTCGGCCTGCCGAAGCGCGCCGTCCGCAACGAGGCGGCGGAGCGGAAGTTCCACGATTTCGCGGCGCGCCTGCGGCAGCGAACGTGCAAAGAGGTCGTGCTCTGGGACGAGACCCTGAGCACCGTCCAGGCTTCCGAGGATCTCCGCGCCGCGGGGCGCAAATCACGCGAGAAGATGCGCGACATCGACATGCACGCCGCGGCCGTCATCCTCCAGAGCTGGCTGGATGCGAGGAGGCCGTCATAGCCCGCGGCCGTACCCGCGGCGGCTGCCGCAAGTTCCTCCAATCTCTCGGCACCATCGCCATCTTCGCGGTGTTGTTCCTCGTCGCCGGCGGCTTCTTCTTTTTCCGCGCTCTCCGTTCGCCGTACAAGAACTACGCGGAGCCGAAGAAAGACGTCGAGATCCGCCGCGGCCTGCGCACGGCGACGATCCTGCGCCATCTCCAGAACCAGGGCATCCTCCGCGACTCCTACGTGCCGCTCGTCTACATGAAGCTCCTCCGCTACAACGACTCGCTGAAGGCCGGCGTGTACGAGTTCAGCGGCGAGATGGCGCCTGTCGACGTGATCGACAAGCTCGTGAAAGGCGAGGTCATCCTGCGCACCGTCACCGTGCGCGAAGGCCTCGACCGCTTCGCCATCGGCAAGCTCTTCGCCGCCGAAGGCCTCGGCAAGGAAGCGGAGTGGCGCAAGCTCACCGGCGACCCGGAGCTCGTCCGCGATCTCGCGCCGAACGCGACGTCGCTCGAAGGCTTCCTCTTCCCCGACACGTACCGCTTTCACCCCGGCACCGGCGCGAAGGAAGTGATCGCCGCGATGGTCCAGAACTTCCGCCGCCACTTCGGCAACGAGATGGCGTACATCACGACCGGCCTCGATGCGCACGAGACCGTGACGCTCGCGTCGATCGTGGAGACCGAGGCGCAGAAACCGGAGGAACGGCCGATCGTGGCTTCGGTCTACCTCAACCGCCTCCGCCGCCACATGCTCCTCGGCGCCGACCCCACGGTGATCTACGCGCTGAAGCTCGCGAATCGCTGGGACGGCAACATCCGCAAAGCCGACCTGCAGATCGACTCGAAGTACAACACGTACCGCTTCCCCGGCCTCCCTCCCGGCCCGATCGCGAACCCGGGCCTCGCCTCCCTCCGCGCCGCCGCCGCCCCCGCCTCGACGACGTTCCTCTACTTCGTCGCGAAGCACGACGGCACCCACGCCTTCTCCACGACGCTCCAGGAGCACAATCGCAACGTGGAGATCTATCAACGGCAGTGGTTCCGCGACCAGCGCGCGGCAGCGAAGTAGTTACTGGTTGCTGGTAGCTGATTACTCGCGCACCAGCGCCTGAAACAGGCATCGGCGCAAGCAACCAGTAACCAGCAACCAGTAACTTGGTTTTACAATGTGTCACCCTTTTCAACCGTTCCACAAATAACTACCGGTCGGGGAGAGCCATGGCTGCGAGCAAGAAGCCGTACGAGCAGTTCGGTCCGTTCATCCTCTTCAAGAAGCTCGAGCAGGACGCGTTGGGCGACCTCTGGCGCGCGGGCGTCCTCGAGAACGGCGCGCTCGGCGAAACGGTGGCGCTGCGCCGGCTCACCGGCGGCAATCGCGAGGCGCTCATCGCCGCGGCCACCACCGCCCGCGACATCGCGCCGCTTCTCTCCGGCACCTCGTTCGTCAAGAACCAGACCATCGACGTCGTCGGCGGCGTTCCCTACGTCTCGTACGAGTACGCGAACGGGCGATCGCTGCGGCACATCATCGACCGCGCGCGCGGTGGCAACGGCATCACGCCGAACCCGATCCCCATCGACCAGGCGATCGTCATCGCCGAGAAGGTCGCGCTCTCCGTCTCCACGACGTCCGAGCTGCGCTACGGCGGCAACAAGCTCAATCACGGCGCGCTCATCCCGCACTTCATCTGGATCAGCGACGACGGCGAGATCCGCGTCGCCGGCCAGCAGCTCGGCAAGGGCATCGTCGCGTCGCTGAAAGATCCTGCGGTCGGGCCGGCGATCAGCCGCTATTTCTCGCCCGAATACCAGTCCACCGGCGAGCCGTCCAAAGGCTCCGAGGTCTACTCGCTCGGCGCGCTTTTGTATTTGCTCGTGACCGGATCCGAGCCGCCCGATGCGGCGAATGCGAGCGCGTTCGCGCAGTCGGTCCGCGCGGCGAAGACGATGACCGGCGCGCCGATTCCGGACGACATCCGCATCCTCCTGGACAAGTCGCTGAACATCGATCCGTCGCGCCGTTACGCGTCGGTCGGCGACATGAAGCAGGCGCTCTCCGCGCTGACGAACAGCGGCAAGTATTCGGCCACGACGTTCAACCTCGCGTTCTATCTCAGCAACCTGCTGAAAAAGGACATGGAGGCGGAGGCGCTGGAACGGGAGAAGGAGTCGAAGCTGAACCTCGCGCCTTACTTCGAGGCGCCGGGAGCCGGCTCGCATCCGACGCCTGCAGCCGCCGTCGCGGTGCCGTCCTTCGGCGGCGCCGAGGAGCCGGAGAAGAAGAAGGGCAAGGCGCCGCTGGCGATCGCCGCGGTGGGCGCGCTCGTGGCGGTCGGCATCGGCACGTGGGTGGCGCTGGGCGGATTGAAGGGCAAGCCGGAAGCGGCAAAGCCTGTACCGGTCGCGCAGACCGCGACGGCGCCGGCGCCTCCGAAGCCGGCGTTCATCCCCGCGCCGGTCGTCGTCGCGTCGAGCACCGCCGCCACGGCCCCGACCGCGACGAGCACCGCCGACGCGGAAGCCGCGCGCAAGAAGGCGTTCGAAGCTGCCGTCGAGCAACGGATGCAGCAGGAAATGCTGAAGCTGCAGTCCGACTATCTCAAGCAGCTGCAGGCGCAGAAGTCGAAGAATGCGCCGGTCGTGACCGCCGCAGCGACGGAGCCGGTACCGACCGCCGCGCCGCGTACGACGCCGGCGGCCCCGGAGAACGCGCCGTCCGCGGCACAGCTCGATGCGCAACGCCGCGAAGCTGCGGCTGCGCGCGAAACGCCGGCTGTCCCGACGCCCGCTCCGTCGACGCCCCAACCCACACCGCAGGTCGCCGCGTCCACGCCGTCGCCCGCCGCGCAACCCGTCGCGGCCGCGCGCGTGATCCGCGAGGGCGACGTCATCGACTTCCAGGAGCTCGACACGCAGCCGCACGCGCTGGCGCAGGTGCGCCCGACCTATCCGCAGCTGGCGATCCGGCAACGCATCGAGGGAACGATCATCCTCACCGTGCTCATCTCGGAGAGCGGCAACGTGGAAGACGTACGCGTGCTCCGCGGCATCGACAAGTTCGGCATGAACGAGGCCGCGATCCGCGCACTGCGCAGCACGCGCTTCAGCCCTCCGATCAAGGACGGGAAACGGGTGAAGACGTGGTTCCCGCAGTCAGTGCAATTCAAGCTGTAGCGGCTTGTCATCCTGAGTTCCATTGTCATCCGGACACCGGAACGTACTTGTCATCCGGACACCGGAACGCACTTGTCATCCTGAGCCCCGAAGAGGGCGAAGGATCTCCCAGCCTGGACGCTGATCGCCCGCATCAGGAGATCCTTCGCCGTCTACGCGGCTCAGGATGACACCCGAAACGTACTTGTCATCCTGAGTCCCGAAACGTACTTGTCATCCTGAGTCCCGAAACGGATTTGTCATCCTGAGCCCCGAAGAGGGCGAAGGATCTCCCGGCCTGGACGCTGATCGCCCGCATCAGGAGATCCTTCGCCGTCTACGCGGCTCAGGATGACACCCGAAACGCACTTGCC